>JBDSLQ010000168.1:0-3631 GCA_039916285.1 Caldimonas sp. | reverse complement strand
TCATCGCGACGACCGCCGCGTAGCCGTCGTCGCCGACACGCTCGAGCGATTCGCAGCCGGCGATGCACGCCTTCAGGATCCGCGGATCGTTGAGCGCGGTCCAGGTCGCGTCAATCGATGCCGGGATGATTCGTTCGCCGCTCAGCTCCATCGCCCGATTCTCCTACCTGCGGCGCGGTGCCGGTGCCGAACGCAGGGCCGTCGCCAGGTCGGCCAGGCTGGCGAGGTTGTGGACCGGCAGGAAGCGGTCGACGTGCGGCAGCAACGCGCGCACGCCGCCGGCGCGCGGCTCGAAGCGGTCGAAGCGCAGCAAGGGGTTGAGCCAGACGATCTGGCGCGCGAACAGGCGCAGCTGCTGCGCCGCCCGCGTCAGTTCGCCGTGCTCGTCGCGATCGAGGCCGTCGGTGACGAGCAGCAAGGCGGCGTTGGCACCGAGCAGGCGGCGCGCCCAATGGCGATTGAAGTCGTCGAGGCACGATGCGATCCGCGTGCCGCCCTTCCAGTCGCGCACCTGCTCGCTCGCCATCTCGAGCGCGAGGTCGGGGTCGCGATGGCGCAGCGCCCGCGTGATGTTGGTGAGGCGCGTGCCGAAGGTCAGCGTGTGAACTTTGAGGTAGCGCCGCGTCAGCCCGTGCACGTAATGCAGCATGAGGCGGGCGTAGCGGTCCATCGAGCCGGAGACGTCGAGCAGGACGACGATCGCCGGCAATTCGCTGCGCGGGCGGCTGAAGCGCGGCACCAGCGTCTCGGGCTGGCGCGCCATCGCCAGCATCGTCGCGCGCAGGTCGATCCGGCCCCGCCCGCTGGCGGCGTGGCGGCGCCTCTGCACCGGCGCGAACGGCAGCGGCACCTCCTCGGCGAGCTTCTTGGCCAGCTCGAACTCGGCCGCCGTCATCGACTCGAAGTCGGCGCCCTGCAGGCGCTCGCGTTCGGAGAACGCGAAGCTGGTCTCGAACTCGACCCCTTCGTCGGGCCGCGCCGGCGGCCGCTCGGCCGCGGCCAGGGCCGTGGGCGCGAGCGCGTCGGCCAGGCGATGCGAGCGCGGCTTGTTGGCGCGGTCGCCGCGCCCGGTGATCTTCGGCAGCAGCTCGGCCATCATCCGCTCGAGCAGCTTCGGGTCGCGCCAGAACGCGGCGAAGGCATCGTCGAACAATGCCTGCTGCTCGTGCCGGTCGATCATGACCGCGGAGAGCGCGGCGTGGACATCGTCGCGCCGTGCCAGGCCGACCGCTTCGATCGCCTCGAGGGCGGCGAGCACCCGGTCGGGGCCGACCGCGAGCCCGGCATGGCGCAGAACGCGCGCGAAGTGGACGACGTTGTCAGCGAGCATCGGACGGCGCCGCCCGAGGCGCCTCGCCGCGTGTCGTCGCCTGAAGCTCGGCAAGCAGCTTCGTGACGTCGCCGCCTTGCATCTTGGCGATGTCGTCGCGGTGCTTGAGCAGGACGCCGAGCGTGTCGCGGACGTTGTCGGGCGCCAGGCTGATCGCGTTCAGCGCGACCAGGGCATTGCTCCAGTCGATCGTTTCGGCGATGCCGGGCGCCTTGAACAGGTCTAGCGTGCGCATGCGCTGGACGAAGGCCACGACCTGCGCCGCGAGCCGTTCCGGCGCGCCCGGCGCGCGGATGCGCACGATCTCGAGCTCGCGCTCCAGATCCGGGTAATCGACCCAGTGATAGAGGCAGCGCCGCTTCAGCGCGTCGTGGATCTCGCGCGTGCGGTTGCTCGTGATGACGACGATCGGCGCCGCGTCTGGCGCCGCCTTGACCGTGCCCAGCTCGGGGATCGTCAGCTGGTTCTCGGCCAGCACCTCGAGCAGGAAGGCGTCGAACGGCTCGTCGGCGCGGTCGAGCTCGTCGATCAGGAGCACCGGCGAGCGCGCCTGCGTCAGCGCCTGCAGCAGCGGCCGCTCGATCAGCATCGAGCGGGCGTACAGGCTCTTGGCGAGACGCTCGCGCGAAGCCGCATCGCCGACGTCGTGCGCCGCCTCGGCGAGGCGGATCTCCATCATCTGGCGCGCGACGTTCCACTCGTAAGCCGTCTGCGCGACGTCGAGGCCTTCGTAGCACTGGACGCGCAGCAGCATCGCCTCCAGGGCCCGCGCCAGCGCCTTGGCAAGCTCGGTCTTGCCGACGCCCGGCTCGCCTTCGACGAAGAGCGGGCGCTTCAGCGTGAGCGCGAGGTAGACCGAGGTCGCAAGGCGCCGATCGGCGACATAGCTCTCGGCAGCGAGCGCGGTGATGACGTCGTCGACCGACGCCGGCGCAGCAGGAGCGGGGCGCTTCATCGAGCCATCCTAACCGGCACCCGCGCGGGGCGCCGGCCGGATCCGCAACTGCTCAGCGCGCCAACGCCGCCGCCACCGCACGCGAAGCGATGACGCTGATCATCGCCGCCCGATACTCGGCCGAGCCATGCAGGTCGGCGTTGATCCCCGTGGTCGGCATCTTCACCGCCTTGGCGGCCTCGGGCGTGAAGCTCTTGGCGAGCGCGTTCTCGATCTCGGTGGCGCGAAACGCGTGGCCCTTGGCGCCGGTGATGCCGACGCGAACCCCGCCCGCCGTCTGCGCGACGCAGACGCCGATCAGGGCGAAGCGCGATGCCGGCTGCTTGTACTTGACGTACGCCGCCTTCTGCGCCGCGGGGAACGTGACCGCGACGATCAGCTCGCCGGGCTGCAGCGCGGTCTCCCACAGGCCGATGAAGAAGTCGTCGGCCTTGATCGTGCGCCGGTCGGTCTGGATCGTCGCGTTGAAGGCGAGGACACCGGCCGGATAGCACGCTGCCGGGTCGGCGTTGGCGATCGAGCCGCCGATCGTTCCCATGTTCCTCACCATCGGATCGCCGATGCCGCCGGCGAGCGCCGCGATCGCCGGCGCGATTCGCTTCACGTCGGCGTGGGCCGCGACGGCGGCGTGCGTCGCCATCGCGCCGATCGTGACGCCGTTGCCGTCGGCCTTGATCGCCTTGAGATCGGCGATGGCGCCGAGATCGACGAGGCGCTCGGACTGCGACAGGCGCAGCCGCATCGCCTGGATCAGGCTCTGGCCGCCGGCGAGATAGCGGGTGTCGGCGCCGGCGGCTGCGCTCTTGGCAGCGTCGCGGCTGGTCGGGCGCTGGTAGTCGAATGCGTACATCGTGTTCTCCTGTTCTGCTTCAGGCCGCGGGCATGCCGTTGACGGCGCGCCAGACGCGTTCGGGAGTCGCCGGCATCGCCAGGTCGACGATGCCGAGCGCATCGGTCAACGCGTTGATGTAGGCCGGCGGCGAGCCGATCGCGCCGGCCTCGCCGCAGCCCTTGACGCCGAGCGGGTTGTGGCTGCACGGCGTGTTGGTCGTCGCGACCTTGAAGTTCGGGATGTCCATCGCGCGCGGCATCGCGTAGTCCATGTACGAACCGGTGACGAGCTGGCCCGAATCGGGGTCGTACGCGCAAGCCTCCATCATCGCCTGGCCCAGCCCCTGGGCGATGCCGCCGTGCACCTGGCCCTCGACGATCATCGGGTTGACGATGTTGCCGAAGTCGTCGACGGCGACGAACTGCTCGATGTGGACCTTGCCGGTGTCGCTGTCGACCTCGACCTCGCAGATGTAGCTGCCGGCCGGATAGGTGAAGTTGGTCGGGTCGTAGAA
>JBDSLQ010000167.1:0-4365 GCA_039916285.1 Caldimonas sp. | reverse complement strand
GGATCGAAATCGACGTCGCGGATCTGCCCGTTCTTGCGGGCGATGTCCTTCAGCTTCTCGTCGCGCTCGGCCAGCGACACCGACTCGTAGGTGTAGGGGTTGGCGACGCCCGCGATCAGGTGCGCCTTGCCCTCGGCGTCGAACTCGATCGGCAAGTTCTTGAAGCACATGTCGGGTGTTTCCTTCGATGTTCTATTTGCCCTGGGCGACGCGGACGATCGCGGCCAGGTTGCCGTTGACGCCGAGCAAGCCAGCGAGCAAGGCGCTCAACCCGCCGTTGAGCGCCCCCACCTTGTCGCCCAACGGCGCCGTGTGATCGCGGATGGCGACAAGGCCGCCGGCGAGCTGGGCGAGGCTGCGCTTGGCGCCGGCGAGCGCGATGATGGTACCGACCAGGTAGATCACCAGAACGAGCACGACGGTCGCGGTGACGCCCAGGGTGGCATAGAGCAGCAGCGTGGTCATGTCGCTTTCCCGCCGCGGGCCCGGCTCGCCAGCACTGAGGCGATGGTCGCCGAATGCGCTTGGAGGTCGCCCGCCACGCCGACCATTGCACCGGCGACGCGCAGTGTCTCGTCCAGCGCCGGGATCGCGGCGGTGTTGCCGGCGATGCCGACACCCGCGACGAGCATCTCGTCGAGATAGCGGCGGATCGACCGCGCCGCCGTCAGAGTGCGATGCAGAAGGTGGATTGCGAGCGGCACGATGACCACGACCACGATCAGCAGGACAACCAGCCAGATGACATGGACTGCATCCATCTCAGGCTCCTTGCTTCGACACGGCCGCGATCGTCTCGGCCAGATGCCGGTCGACCGAGGCCAGCCCGGCGGCGACCTGCGTCAGACCGGAATTGATCTTCGTCACTTCTGGAGCCAGCGGGCTCGTTTCCTTTTCGATTGCGCGCAGGCCGAGGCGCAGCTTGGCCAGGAAGCTGACCGGCGTGCCGCCGATCGACTCGAGCGTGGCGCTGATCTTGATCAAGCCGTAGGCGAGAACGATGAAGAACGCCAGGACCAGGACGGCGGTGAGGAGGGTGAGAAGGACCATGTCGGGAGGCTCAATGTCCGAGCATGCACTGCGGGCAGCCGGGGCAGCCCTTGGCATGCCTCTCGATCGCCTCGGCGCCGGCGTCGATGCGAACGGCAACGGCCAAGATCTGGCCGCAGACCTCGCTGGTTTTGACCAGCGCCGGAATGTGCACGGTGTTGTTGGCGACACGCTGGCCGGTGTCCCACAGGCGCGAAACGCGGCTGTCGATAGTCCTGGCGCTGCGCTGGATCAGCCACAGCAGCGCCGCGACGACGCCGCTTACGACGACGCCGAGGGCGAGCGACGACCACCACACGACCATCATCGCGTGGGCTGCGGAGCCAGATGCAGTATCCATTTAGGCTTCCTTCTCAGGCGACGCGCCGCTGCTCGCCCGCGCTCAACGCGCCGGCGATCGCGACCGCGTTGGCTTCGATCGCGAGGGCGCCGCCGAGCAGCTGACCGGCGACGTGGTTGGTGGCATTCAACTGCCAGATCGGCTTGGTGTTCTGCTCGATCTGCTCGACCACCGCCAGCCCGGTGGCAGCGAGTGCGGCGATCTGCCGCGCCAGGACGATGATCGTGATGAGCAGCGCCGCCGCCAGCACCACGACGATGCCGGCGACGCCAAGCCACACGTACCACCCGGTGTAGATCTGCTCGGCAGTCACACGCCTTCCTCCTTGCCGAGGAGCCGCTTGTCTTCGCCGATGTAATTGAACGCGCTGCGCTGCAACGCCCGCTGACGCTCTGAATCCGGCTTGAAGTTGCTGCCCGCATATTGCAGCTTCTTGTAGAAGGCATGCACGGCGCGGGTGAGAGGCCCCGGCATCTCGACCTGCCCCCAGCTGCTCGGAACGTCCTTGTTCTTGATCCAGCGCGCGGTCAGGTTGCTCTTGCCGCGGGTTATCTTGCGCAGCGGCCGGATGAAGCTGCCGACGGCCCGGCTCGAGTAGGCCGACAGCGTTCCGCCCGGTGGCTTTTTGTAGAACGGCGCAAACGCATCGGGAAACCCGGGCATCGTGCAGCCGATGCAGATGCCACCCGTGTTCATGCAGCCGCCGGCGTGGCCGATGGCGCCGCGCGAGACGATGTTGCACTGGACCACCGGCCCCCAGCAGCCGAGCTCGATCAGGCACTCGCGGTCGCCGAATTTCTCGGCGAAGACGCCTTCTTCATAGTAGCCGCCGCGCACGCAGCGCTGGTGCACTGTGCCCTTGAACATCCAAGCCGGGCGGCCGAGCTCGTCGAACTCGGGTAGCGGGCCGACGCCGGCAAGAAACATCAGCACGACGGAAATGGTCTCGGTGAAGTTGTCGCCGACCGGCGAGCAGCCGGGCACGTTGATCACCGGCAAGCCCAACGCGCTGAGGTAGCTCTTGCCGAGGAAATCCATGACCCCCATCGAGCCGGTGACGTTGCCGGCCGCCGCCGGGATGCCGCCCCAAGTGGCGCAAGTGCCAATCGCAATCACCGCCGCAGCGCCCGGGGCGAGGTCGTGCAGCCACTGCGCAGTGGGTATCGGGCGCGAGCTGCCATCCGGCTGGTGGTCAGCACCCATCGCCGACCAGTAGCCGCCGTGGTGCGCCGCGATGCGCTCGTCGGCGACCGATCCTTCGTAGATCACCACATAGGGCGCGCCGAGCTTGCCCTCGCGCGCCGTTCGGTAGGGCGCCATGAACTCCTCGCCTGCTTCGACCGACAGCACCGGGTGGTGCAGCACGACCTTCGGCAGGCCGGGGATCGAGCCATGGATCAGCTGCTCGACCGACGGCTGCTCGGCGCCGACCGCGGCGATCGAGCAGCCGTCGCAGCTCATGCCCGCGAGCCAGAAGGCGTGCACCACGGTGATCGGACCCGGCTCGAGGCCAAACGTCGGCGTGTGCGAGTTCGTCAGCTGTCGGGTATCGCTGTCATCAGCCATGAAGCCCCTGCCTGCCTGTCCCGAAATGAAATGGAACGGGTTCAGTATCGACCTTGACGTAACCGGAAGGTCAAGCGGTCTTTGCCGGCGCCAGCGCGCAGCAGGTGCAGGGCCGCAGCAGCGCATCGCAGACGCAGTCGGGCGGACGGTCGCGGGGTGTCGCCAGCAGCGCGGCATGCCGCGCTGCGAGATCGTCGGACCGACCTTGCAGGAGGCTGAGCTCGAGATACGTCCGGCGCAGGCGCTCGTCCATCAGCGCGAGCAGGCGCCGGCGCCGGGTCGTGACGCCGTCGTCGTGGACCAGCTGCTGCAGCTCCGGGATCGTCAGCTCAAGGTGGCGCAGGCCGATGACCAGGCGGGCGGTTTCGACGGCGTCCTCGTCGTAAAGCCGATACGCAGAATCGTTTCGCTGCACCGGCTCGAGCAGGCCGATCTGCTCGTAGAAACGCAGCGTCTTCGTGGTCGTGCCAAGCAGCTTGGCGAGCTCGCCGATGCGCAGTCCGCGGGCGGCTTTCTTGGGGTCCATGCGCAATAATCGATCATCCTGCGGCGCTTTGCTCGCGGGTTTTGCCCACGCCCCGGCGCACGGGTCGTTCCTATACTGCCTCGCAAAGGAATCAGCCATGAAAATCGCAATGGTGGGCAAAGGGGGTTCGGGCAAAACCACCTTGGCGGGAACGCTGGCGCGCGTCCTGGCCCGCAAGCACCACCGGGTGCTGGCGATCGATGGCGACCCGAATCCGAACCTGGCGCTGACCCTCGGCATGGCCCGCGCCGACGCCGACCGCATCCGCTCAATCCCGTCGTCGCTCGTCGAGAGCGTCACCACGTCCCCCGGACAGTCGACGCTGCGCATGACGATGGACCGCAGCCGGGTCCTCGGCGAGTACGCGGCGCAGGCGCCGGACGGCGTCCAGCTCATCGTCATGGGCAAGCCCGCCGACGGCAGCGCGGGCAGCGGCTGCATGTGCTCCTCGCACCGCGCGGTACGCGGCCTGATCGCCGAGATGTCCGACGCCGGCGAGCACACCATCACTGACATGGAAGCTGGCCTCGAGCACCTGAAGCGTGGCACCGCGCGCAACGTCGAGGCGATGCTGATCGTCGCCGAGCCCTACTACCGGTCACTGGAAGCGGCCTCGCGCACGTTCTCTCTGGCTAACGAGCTGAAGATTCCGCACGTCTATGCGATCGCCAACAAGGTTCGCAGCGCCGACGATCGCGAGGCGATTTCGGCCTACTGTGCCCAGCACTGCATGCCGATCCTCGGCGAGGTTCCATTCGACGACGAATTCGCTGCTGCCGAACGCGCCGAGCGGGCACCCGCCGACTACGCCGCGAGCAGCCCGGGCATGCGTGCCATGGAAACCATCGCCGATCGCGTCATCGCCCTCGATGCGCCCGCCCTC
>JBDSLQ010000166.1:0-4044 GCA_039916285.1 Caldimonas sp. | reverse complement strand
CCAGCCGACCAGGGAGAGCGCGAAGTTGTAGATCCGCGTCGTGATGCCGGCGTTGTTCATCAGATTGCCGGCGAGGATGAAGAAGGGCACCGCGAGCAGCGGAAAGCTGTCGATGCCGCTCACCATCCGGTGGACGACGACGAACGGCGGCAGGTTGCCCGAGAACAGGATGTAGACGAGCGACGCGCCGGCCATGGCGATGGCCACCGGCAGCCCGCTGCTCATGAAGAGCAGGAAGACGATCTTCAGCATGCGCGGGCGGTCAGCTGTCGCTCAGCGAGGTCATTGGCCGCTCGAGCACGCTCCAGCCGCGCCGCCAGTGCGTCCGCGCGACCTGGATCGAGCGGAAGGCCATCGCCGCGAAGCCGAGCAGGACGACGCCGTAGACGAGGTTCATCGGCGCGTCGACGACCGTCATGCGGGTGTTGCTGCCGAGCTTCCACATCATCTGCCCGGTCAGGACGACGGCAGCGGCGAAGAACGCGACGCGCAGCACGTCGACCGCGCGCGACAGCCAGCGGCCAAGCGCCGCCGGCATGTGGCGATAGAAGAAGTCGACCTGGATCTGCGCGTTCTTGGCGACGCCGATCGTCGCGCCGACGAAGACGACGCAGATCAGGAGGTAGCGCGCGATCTCCTCCGTCCACGACGCCGAGTCGTTGAGCACGTAGCGCGTGACGAACTGATAGAAGACGGTGAGCGCAAGCAGCCAGAAGATGGCCAGAGCCACCCAGCCCTCGACGATCGTCGGCGAGAGGTCGACCACCTCGTCCTCGAGGTGGAAGTGGCCTTCCTCGTCGATGATCTTTTCTTCGGACATCGCGCCCGCCCGCTCTTACTTGATGTTGACGATGCGGTCGTAGTCCTGTTGGCGATAGCCCTGGTCGGTGGGCTTGGTGTTCTTCAGCACCGCTTCGCGGAAGGCGTTCTTGTCGACCACGATCACGTTGTTGCCCTTCTTCTTGAATTCGTCGACGAGGCGCACCTCCGAGGCGGCGATCTCCCGACCGGCCTTGTCGCCGGCTTCTTCCATGACCTCGGTGAAGATCTTCTTGTCTTCGGCCGAGAGCTTGTTCCAGGTCTGGCCCGAGACCACCGTCAGCAGCGAGTCGATGATGTGGCCGGTGAGCGAGATGTTCTTCTGCACTTCGTAGAACTTCTTCGCCTCGATCGTCGGCAGCGGGTTCTCCTGGGCGTCGACCGTGCTGTTCTGCAATGCCAGGTAGACCTCGGCGAAGGCGATCGGCGTCGCGTTGGCGCCGAGCGCCTTCGGGAACGCCAGATAGGCCGGCGCGTCGGGAACGCGGATCTTCAGGCCCTTCATGTCCTCCGGCTTGGTGATCGGCCGGGCCGCCGACGACGTGACCTGGCGCGCGCCGTAGTAGGTGAGCGCGGTGACGTGGTTGCCCGACTTCTCGTCGTAGCCCTTGGTGAGCTCCTTGAAGACGTCGCTCTTGGCGTACTTGAGCATGTGATCGGCGTCACGGAAGATGAAGGGAAAGTACGAGACCGCCAGCGGCGGATAGGTCCGCGCGGCGAAGCTCGCGCCGGTCAGGATGATGTCCACGGTGCCGAGCGTCAGCCCCTGGTTGATGTCCGACTCCTTGCCCAGGCTCGACGCCGGGAACACCTGCACCTCGTAGCGGCCGCTGGTGCGCTTCTTGATCTCGTCGCCGGCCCAGACCGACCACTTGTGGTACGGCTCCGAGGTCTCGTAGACGTGCGCCCACTTGAGCTTGGTCTGGGCCTGGGCGAGGCCGCTTGCGCCGAGCGCGCCCACGGCGAGGGTGCAGGCGACGAGGGTCCTGCGGGTGAATCGAGTGCTGGTCATCTGCTGTCTCCGTGAGGTAGAAGGGAAGCGCCGCCGGATCCGGCGCCGGGCGCGGCAAAGCCGAAGCACGGTACGGTCCGGCGCGAGCCGCCGAGCACCGGGCAAACCCTGAAGCCGGCGCCGATTTCTTCTCCGTCGAAACGCGAAGGCGCCGAGGACACACCATGAGACTGCAAGGCAAGACCGCGCTGGTGACGGCCGCGGGCCAGGGAATCGGCCGCGCCAGCGTGCTGGCGATGGCCGCCGAAGGGGCCGAGGTCTGGGCGACCGACATCGACGCCGCGCTGCTCGGGCGCTACGTCGGCGTCGCCAACGTCCGCGTCGCTCGCCTCGACGTCCTCGACCGCGCTGCGATCACGAAGCTGTTTGCGACGCTGCCGCGTCTCGACGTGCTGTTCAACTGCGCCGGCATCGTCCACAGCGGCAGCGCGCTCGACGCCAGCGACGCCGACCTCGAGCTCGCCTTCGCGCTCAACGTGCGCTCGCAGCTCTGGGCGATCCAGGCGGCGTTGCCGGGGATGCTGGCGGCCGGCAGCGGCAGCATCGTCAACATGGCGAGCATCGCCTCGAGCATCAAGGGACTGGCGAGCCGCTGCGTCTACGGCCTCACCAAGGCGGCGGTGATCGGCCTCACCAAGAGCGTCGCCGCCGACTACGTTCGCCAGGGCATCCGCTGCAACGCGCTCTGCCCGGGGACGGTCGACACGCCGTCGCTCGCCGGGCGGATCGACAAGTACGCCGACCCGGTCGCGGCGCGCCAGGCGTTCATCGACCGCCAGCCGATGGGCCGGCTCGCGCAGGCAGAGGAGATCGCGCCGATGGTCGTCTACCTCGCCAGCGACGAGTCGAGGTTCGCGACGGGGCAGGCGTTCTGCGTCGATGGAGGGATGACGATCTGAGCTGTCGCGCGGCTATTCGATCACCGCGTCGGCGCGCACCAGTATCGATCGCGGAACCACGACGGCGAGCGCCCGGGCGGTGTTGAGATTGATGACGAGCTCGAATTTGGTCGGCTGCTCGAACGGCAGCTCGGCCGGCTTTGCGCCTTTGAGAATCTTGTCGATGAAGCTCGCGAATCGGCGGTAGAGCTCGGGGTAGCGAACCGCATACGCGATGAGTCCGCCGATCTCGACGAATTCGCGCGAGGGATAGCTCGCTGGAACGCGGCTGCGAGCGACGAGGTCGACGATCCGTTGCTGATGCATCTGCGTCAGACCATCGGCACCGATCAGCAGGCCATCGAGGCGTTGGCTCCGGACACGCTCGAAGGCGCGAACGATGTCGTCCTCGCTTCGCACGTCGAGAAGCTCGGCGGCCACGCCGAGTGCGAGGGCCGCCTTTTTCGTCTCGTCCCACTCCCGCGCAGCAACCGGGTTGCCCATGTTGTGCAGCAATCCGACGCGCGCGAGGCCCGGCACCAGCTCGCGCAGAAGCTCGATTCGCTTGCCGATCAGCTCGGTGCTGAAGGTGGTCACCCCGGTGACGTTTCCGCCGGGCCGGCCAAGGGTCGCCACCGTGCCTTCGGGCGCGCCCATCGTCGCCATCAGCACCGGGATGGCCGTAGTCGCGCCTTTGGCGGCGAGCGCCGCCGGCGTGCCTCGGGCGACGAGGACGTCGACCTTGAGACGGGTCAGCTCGGCGGCCAGGACCGGGAAGCGCTCCGCGCGGCCGTCGGCCGAGCGGTATTCGATGATCAGGTTCTTGCCTTCGACATAGCCGAGCTCACGCAGTCCTTCGCGCAAGGCGGCGAGGTTGGCGACGTTGCGCTCCGGCGGAACGGTCTCGAGGATGCCGATGCGGTAGACCTTGCCGCGCGTCTGCCCGCGCCCGAAGAGCGGCACGCCGACAAGCCCGGCCCCGACCCCGGCGACGAACCCCCGGCGGCCGTTCATCGGCCCGATCTTGGCGCGCCTCATCTCAGCCGATCAGCGCCGGCAGCCACGTCGCGACCGCCGGCATGAGGAAGACGAGCGCGAGCAGCAGCACGCTCATGACGAGGAAGGGAACGACGGCGCGAAAGATGTCGAGCATCGTCACTTCCGGTGGCGCGACGCCTTTCATCGTCATCAGCAGCAGGCCGTGCGGCGGCAGCAGCAGGCCCATCTGCATGCAGATCAGGAACAGCACGCCGAACCAGACCAGGTCGACGCCGAGCGCCTGGACGACGGGCATGAAGATCGGCAGCGTGATCATCATCATGCTGACCTGGTCGA
>JBDSLQ010000165.1:0-5013 GCA_039916285.1 Caldimonas sp. | reverse complement strand
AAAATGCTGTTCTGCGGCCGCGGTGAGTCCAGGACGGTGACACTTCCGAAGCCCGCGTTTGCGAGGTACTGCCTCGCAAGCTGCTCTCCCCACACGGTGCCAAGCCCTTGGCCGTCAAGGGCAAGCGAGACTGGCATGCAATGCATCAGGCTGAAGCCGTAATACATCGGGGCAAACGGATTGCCGATGTTTTCTTCGAGCCGGCTGCTGAACTTGAACTCGATCATCAGGAACATGCCCTCATGTGCGAGCGCACGGCACGCTCCCTCGAGTACCGCGTCAGGGGCTCGTTGATCATGGATCGCGTCGAACGCGGTGATCAAGTCGAACTTCGGGTCTGACGGCAGTGCTGCAACGTCGGCAACCTCAAACGATACGTTCGGGAGGCCAAACGATTTCGCTTCGTTGCGTGCACCGGCAATCGCGTCTTCAGCGATGTCGTAGCCGACGAAAGTGGATTTCGGGAACTCCCGGGCGAGGATGTTCATGGCGTGTCCCGTGCCGCAACCGATGTCCATCACACGGATGCCTTTGCTGAGCTTTGAGGTCATGCCCTCGACAGCCGGAATGAAGCCACTGACCAAGAGGTGGTCGTAGATCCGGCGCCAGGAGTCGTCCATGCACTGCGTGAATACAGGGCGGTATGCAGAGTAGGAGATTCCTCCGCCGTCGCGAAAGCACGAAGTCAAGCGCTGCAGATGAGTCCCGAAATGGTTGATCATCCGGCTCGTTGGCGCCACGTTCGTGTGTGCGTTGCCCGTGAGCAGTACGGCGTGTTCCTCCGGTAGGGCGTAGGTACTGGCCTCCGGAGAGTAGGTGAAGATTCCGCTCGTGACCATCGACCCGAGCCATTCACGCACGTAACGCTCTTTCAGACCCGCTCGATCGGCAAGTTCCTGACTTGTTGCCGGGCCTTTGTCGGCGGCCTCGAAGAGCCCGACCTGATAGCCAATGTCGATGAGCTTCGTTAGCACGCCCCCGGTGTATATGCCAAGAAGCTTGGCGCCGAATTGCTTGACGAGATCAGGGTCCGCCATGTCTCACTCCTGGCATAGTGATTGCCGAGTAGCGGTGCAATCAAATCATGGTACTGCGATTCGCTCCGCGTGCGCTCACAGACGCGGCCACTACCTGCCAGTGGCGACAGGCAGCTTCACCGTAGCCCGCTACTCCGGGGCGGCGCCATGCCGTTGAGCCTCAGGTCGGCGCGAGTAACGACGGTTCCGGACCACGATTGCCTAGACCGTCAACTGCCGATCCTGAAGGTCGGCAGTCAGTCTGAAGCGGTTAACTGGAGCGCTGCAGCGAACGGTCGCTCCTGGCCGTTCTGAGCCGGCCGCAAACCGACTCTTCTGTGATTCGCCACTGAACAGAGGGCGTCTCGGAGTCTCCTGGAGCCAAGCGGAGACCCCTTTCATTCACAGCTTCAGTCATCGGTCGTCCCGCCCAGGTAGGTGGCCTGCACGCGCGGGTCGCCGGCGAGGGTTCTTGAAGCGCCGCTCAGCGCCACCTCGCCGGTCTCGAGCACGTAGCCTTCGTCGGAGCTCTCGAGTGCGGCGCGCGCGTTCTGCTCGACGAGCAGGATCGAGACGCCGTCGTCGCGCAGGCCGCGAACGACCTGCAGGATTTCCTGCACCATCAGCGGCGCGAGGCCGAGGCTCGGCTCGTCGAGCATCAGGAGGCGAGGCGCCGACATCAGGGCACGACCGAGCGCCAGCATCTGCCGCTCGCCGCCGGACAGCGTGCTGGCGCGTTGCTTGCTGCGCTCGGCCAGGCGCGGGAAGCGGCCATAGACGACGTCGAGGCTTCGCTTCACGGCGTCGCCGCGCGAGCGCCGCGAGCGACGAGTGAAAGCGCCGAGCATCAGGTTGTCGAGCACGCTCAGCTCGCCGAACAGCTCGCGCTTCTCGGGCACCAGGACGAGGCCTCGCTCGACTCGCGCCTCGACGTCGAGGCGGCGCAGGTCCTCGCCTTCGAAGCGCAGCGTTCCGGTCGACGGCAGGAGGCCCATCACGGCGGCGAGAAGCGTCGTCGTGCCGGCGCCGTTCGGACCGATCACCGAGACGATCTGGCCGGGCGCGAGCGCGAGCGAGACGCCGCGCACCGCCTCGACCCGGCCGTACGAGACGTGCAGCGCGCCGACCTCGAGCATCGCCGGCGCGTCGTTCACGATGCGCCTCCCATCGAATCGTCGCTCACGTCGCGCCGCCCAGATACGCTGACTGCACGCGCGCATCAGCGCGCACCGCCGCTGGCGCGCCCTCGACGAGCTTGGCGCCGAAGTTCATGACGACGAGGCGGTCGACCAGCTTCATGACGAAGTCCATGTCGTGCTCGACGACGAGGATCGTCACGCCCTCGCCGCGCAAGGTTCGCAGCAGCTCGCCGAGCGCGCGCTTTTCCTGGCGGCGCAGCCCGGCCGCGGGCTCGTCGAGGACGAGCAGCACCGGGTCGGCGGCGAGCGCTCGCGCAATCTCGAGCGTGCGCTGGGTGCCGAGCGGCAGGCTGCCCGCCATCTCGTGGGCGTGCGCCGCCAGGCCGACGCGGCCGAGATGGCGCATCGCCTCGGCGAGGATGCGCCGCTCCTCGCCGCGGTCGAGGCCGAAGCCGGCGGCGAGCAGGCCCGAGCGGGTGCGGCCGTGCGCTCCGAGCGCGACGTTGTCGAGCAGGCTCATCTGCGGGCGCAGCTTGACGTGCTGGAAGGTGCGCGCCATGCCGAGCCGCGCGAGGCGCCGCTGGGAAAGGGTCGAGACGTCATGGCCGAGGAACTCGATCCGCCCCACGCTCATCGGCAGCGTCCGCGTGAGCAGGTTGAAGAGGGTCGACTTGCCGGCGCCGTTCGGGCCGATCAGACCGACGATCTCGCCGGCGCGGATCTCGAAGCTGACATCGTCGACCGCGATCAGGCCGCCGAAGCGCTTGACCGCGCCGCTCACCGCGAGGATCGGCACGCCGGCGGTCGGCAACGTGCGTCGCGGCAGCGGCTCGGCGCCGGCGAAGCTCGCCGGGTCGACCTCGGGCGGAGCGAAGCGGCCGCGCGTCCAGCGTCGCACGAAGCCCATCAGGCCGCCGCGCGCATGCTGCAGCAGCAGGATGAAGAGCACCGCGAAGGCAACGGCCTGGAGCTGGCCGGCGCGCTGGGTGAGGAGCGGCAGCGTGTCCTGGAGGACGTTCTTCAGCAGCAGCACGACGGCCGCGCCGGCGAGCGCGCCGCTCAGCTGGCCGAGGCCGCCGCCGACGGCCATCAGCAGGTACTCGATGCTCGCCCGCACGTCGAACGGCGACGGGCTGACGAAGCGGTTCACGTGCGCGTAGAGCCAGCCGGCGAGGCCGGCGAGCAACGCGGCGATGACGAAGAGGGTGAGGCGGACCCGGAACGCGTCGGCGCCGACGCTCGCGAGCAGCACCGCGCCGCCGCGCAGGGCGCGAATCGCGCGGCCCGGTCGCGACCGGAGCAGATTCCGATTGAAGACGACGGCGAGCCCGACCAGCGACCAGATCAGATAGTAGATCGCCTGCGGCTCGACCAGCGACCACGCGCCGATCCGCAGCGGCGGCACGTTGGCGAGGCCGGTGTGACCGCCGAACGCATCGACGTTGCCGAACAGGAGCGCGATCGAGAGGCCCCAGGCGATCGTGCTGAGCGGCAGGAAGTGGCCGCCGAGGCGCAGCGTCAGCAGGCCGATCGCGAGCGCGGCCAGGCCGGTCAGGGCGAGCGCGAAAGGCAGCCCGAGCCAGGGCGAGGCGCCGTGCGCAATCGTCAGCCAGGCGCTGGCGTAGGCGGCGATGCCGACGAAGGCGGCCTGGCCGAACGACGTCGCGCCGCCGATGCCGGTGAGCAGCACCAGGCCGAGCGCGACCAGCGCGCCGATGCCGATGTCGTTGAGCAGCGAGATGCCGAACTTGCCGAGCCCCAGGGGCGCGAGCGCGACGGCGGCGGCGACGGCCGCGACCAGCACGCGATGGCGCGCGCGCGGCGTCATTCGTCGATCTCCTCTTCTTCCTCCTCGGCGTGCGCCGAGAAGAACGAGCGCAGCAGCAGCACCGGGATCAGCAGGCTGAAGACGATCACGTCCTTCAGCGCGCCGCTCCAGAACGAGGCGAAGCTCTCGACCACGCCGACGGCGAGCGCGCCGAGCGCGGTGAGCGGATAGCTGACCAGGCCGCCGATGATCGCCGCGACGAACGCCTTCAGGCCAATCAGGAAGCCCGAGTCGTAGTACATCGTCGTCACCGGCGCGACCAGGATGCCGATCAGCCCGGCGAGGAGCGACGCGCACACGTAGGCGAGCAGCGCGGTCCGCGCCGGCCGGATGCCGACCAGGCGCGCGCCGATGCGGTTGACGGCGGTGGCGCGCAGCGCCTTGCCGGCGGTGGTGCGCTCGAAGGCGAGGAAGAAGAGCCCGCTCAGGACGAGCGACGCGCCGACCATGAGCAGCACCTGGCCGCTGACGCTGAAGCCGCCGAGCGAAATCGCGCCGCCGGCGAGCGGCGCGGTGCGCGAGCCTTCCGGGCCGAAGAAGAGCAGGCCGAGCCCCGAGAGCAGGTAGTGCAGCGCGAGCGACGCGATCAGCAGCACGAGCACGGAGGCATCGGCGATCGGCTGCAGCGCGACGCGCGCGACCAGCGGAATGATCGGCACGACCAGGGCGACGGCGACCGCGACCTGCAGCGGCGCCGGTACGGCGCGGCCGGCGATCGCCCATGCCGCCAGGCACGGCAGCGCCGGCAGCACGCCCCAGCCGAGCACGGCGCGCGGAATGCGCCGGGCCTCGCCGCGAACGACAAGGCTCCTGATCTCGACCGCGAGCGCGAGCACGGCAAGTGTCGCGACCAGGCCGATCGTCGCCGGCACGCGGCCGGTCTCGAACGCGGCGAGGCTCAATGCCGCGAACGCGGCGACGTCGCCGAACGGCACGAACACGACCCGCGTCACCGAGAAGATCAGCACCAGCCCCAGCCCGGCGAGCAGGTAGACGGCGCCATTGGCGAGGCCGTCGATGCCGAGGATGA
>JBDSLQ010000164.1:0-8724 GCA_039916285.1 Caldimonas sp. | reverse complement strand
ACCAAGCGCGACGACCTGCAGGCGGCGATGGCGCTGATCCGAAAGGAGATCGCCGACCAGCCGCTCTCGTTCAACAACTTCCGCGATTGATCCGGTGATGCGCCTGCTGGCTCTCCTCCTGGCAATGCTGTGGTCGGGCGGCGCGCCGGGACAGACGGTGTCGATGGGCGGCAGCCTGGGCAGCAACGCCCTCCTCGTCATCGACGGCAAGCCGAGGAACGTCGCCGTCGGCAGCACGGTCGACGGCATCCGCCTGGTGAGCGTCACCGGCAACGAGGCCATCGTCGAAGTGAGGGGCAAGCGGATGAGCCTGCGCCTCGGCGATGCGCAGGTCAACCTCGGCGGCAAGGCGAGCGAAGGCAGCGGCAAGCAGATCGTCCTCACCGCGCAGAGCGGCGGCCACTTCTTCGCGCCGGGAACGATCAACGGCAAGTCGGTGCGCTTCGTCGTCGATACCGGTGCGACCCTGGTCGCCCTGGACCAGTACGAGGCCGACCGGCTCGGCATCGACTGGAAGAACGGGCGCCGCGGCATCAGCCGGACGGCGAACGGCGACACCCTCAGCTTTCGCACGACGCTGCCGTCGGTGCGCATCGGCGACGTCCAGGTCTACAACGTCGAGGCCGTCGTCTCGCCGGCGCCGATGCCATACATCCTGCTCGGCAACAGCTTCCTGACGCGCTTTCAGATGAAGCGCGAGAACGACGTCATGACGCTCGACCTGCGTTATTAGCACCGAGGGCCTCACGCGTCGACGACCTGTCGCCGCGCCGACAGGCGAAATCGAACGATCGTGCTAAAAAGAGCGCTGGCCCGCGCCTCCCGGAGACCTCGATGGACCTCGCCTTCACCGCCGAAGAACAAGCGTTTCGCGAACGCATCCACGCCTGGGTGCGAGACAACCTGCCCAGGGACATCAGCGACAAGGTCAGGAATTCGATCCACCTGACGCGCGACGACCTGCAGCGCTGGGCCAAGATCCTCGGCAAGCAGGGCTGGCACGGCTGGGGCTGGCCGAAGCAGTTCGGCGGACCTGGGTGGAATGCGATCCAGAAGCACCTGTTCGAGGAGGAGACGGCACTCACCGGCGCGCCGCGCGTCATCCCGTTCGGGCCGGTGATGGTCGCGCCGGTGATCATGGCGTTCGGCACGCCCGAGCAGCAGCAGCGCTTCCTGCCGGGCATCCAGAGCGGCGAGGTGTGGTGGAGCCAGGGCTACAGCGAGCCGGGCGCCGGCTCCGACCTGGCGTCGCTGAAGACGAAGGCGGAGCGGCGCGGCGACACGTACATCGTCAACGGCCAGAAGACCTGGACCACGCTCGGCCAGTACGGCGACTGGATCTTCTGCCTCGTCCGCACGTCGAGCGAAGGCAAGCCGCAGACGGGCATCAGCTTTCTCCTCATCGACATGAAGAGCCCCGGCGTCACGGTGCGGCCGATCATCACGATGGAAGGCGAGCGCGAGGTCAACGAGGTCTGGTTCGACAACGTCGAGGTGCCCGCCGATCAGCTCATCGGCGAGGAGAACAAGGGCTGGACCTACGCCAAGCATTTGCTCGCGCACGAGCGCACCAACATCGCCGACGTCAACCGCGCCAAGCGCGAGCTCGAGCGGGTGAAGCGCGTCGCCGAGGCCGAAGGCGTCTACGACGACGGGCGCTTCCGCGACCAAATCGCGCTCCTCGAGGTCGAGGTCGTCGCCCTCGAGATGATGGTGCTGCGCGTGCTCTCGGCGGAAAAGAGCGGCAAGCAGAGCCTCGACGTCGCCGGCCTTCTGAAGATCCGCGGCAGCGAGATCCAGCAGCGCTACAGCGAGCTGATGATGCTTGCCGCCGGCCCCGCCGCGGTGCCGCTGGATCGCGAGGCGATCGCCGCCGGCTGGCAGGCGGACCAGCATGCGGGCGCGTTCGTCGCGCCGCTGGCATCGACCTACTTCAACATGCGCAAAACGACGATCTACGGCGGATCGAACGAAGTGCAACGCAACATCGTCGCTCAAACGGTGCTCGGGAGCTGACCATGGACTTCGATTTCAGCGACGACCAGGAGATGCTCCGCGACACCGTTCGCCGGTGGGTCGAGCGCGGCTACAACTTCGAGCGCCGGCGCCAGGTCGTCAAGGCGGGCGGCTTCTCGCGCGAAGCATGGCAGGAGATCGCCGACCTCGGCATCTGCGGCCTGCAGGTGCCCGAAGCGCAGGGCGGCCTCGGCCTCGGCCCGGTCGAGGCGATGGTGGTCCTCGAGGAGCTCGGCCGCGGCCTCGTCCTCGAGCCGTACGCAGCGGTCGCGCTGGTCGCGACCAGCCTGCTCGACGCCGGCCACGAGGCGGCCGCCGCGCCGCGCCTGCAGCACATCGCCGAAGGCAAGGAGATCGTCGTCCTCGCTCACGAGGAGCGGCACTCGCGCTACCGGCTGGCCCACGTCGAGACGGCCGCGCACGGCAGCGGCCATGCTTGGCGGCTGAGCGGGCGCAAGGTCGCGGTCCCGGCCGGTGGCGCCGCGAACGCGTTCATCGTCCCGGCGCGCGTCAGTGGTGCGATCGACGACGGGGCCGGCGTCGGTCTCTTCCTCGTCTCGCCGGGTCAGCCCGGCGTCGAGGTGCGCGCGTATCCGACCCAGGACGGCGCGAGCGGCGCCGACCTCGTGATGAAGGAAGCCGCCGCGATCGAGCTCGTCGCGCCCGGCGCGGCTCTCGCCGCGATCGAGCAAGCCGTCGACATCGGCATCGCCGCGGTGTGCGCCGAGGCCGTCGGCGCGATGGACAGGCTGGTCGCGATCACGGTCGAGTACATGAACACGCGCAAGCAGTTCGGTGTCGCGATCGCGAGCTTCCAGGCGCTGCGCCACCGCATCGCCGACGTCAAGATGCAACTGGAGCTGGCGCGGTCGATGAGCTACTACGCCACCCTCAAGCTCGGCGAGGAGCCGGCGGCGCGCCGGCGCGCGCTGGCGCAGGCCAAGGTCCAGCTCGGCACGTCGATGCGCTATGTCGGCCAGCAGTGCATCCAGCTGCACGGCGGGATCGGCGTCACCGACGAATACGCGGCGAGCCACTACTTCAAGCGGCTGACGGTGATCGAGATGACGTTCGGCGACACGCTGTTCCAGCTCGGCGAGGTGTCGCGGCGCATGCAGAAGACCGCCGGGGTGTTCGCCTGACGTCGTACGGACTGACGGCGGTCGCCGGCCTCGAGGTCGGCCACTTCACCGACCCGCGCCGGCCGACCGGCTGCACGGTCGTGATCGCGCGTGAAGGCGCCGCCTGCGGCGTCGACGTGCGCGGTGCCTCGCCCGGGACGCGCGAGACCGAGCTGCTCGATCCGGTCAACGCGGTCGACAAGGTGCACGCGATCGTCCTCGCCGGCGGCAGCGCGTTCGGCCTCGACGCGGCCGGCGGCGTGATGCGGTGGCTCGACGAGCGCGGCATCGGCGCGACCATCGGCACGCCGGCCGACGGCGTCGCGAAGTCGATCGTCGTGCCTATCGTTCCGGCGGCGATCCTGTTCGATCTCTGGATCGGCGACGCACGCATCCGGCCCGACGCGGCGGCGGGCTACGCTGCCTGCGAAGCGGCATCGCGAGACTCGCTCGCGGAGGGCAACGTCGGCGCGGGCGCGGGCGCTTCGGTCGGCAAGCTGTTCGGCATCGGCCGGGCGATGAAAGGCGGCGTCGGCACGGCGTCGATCGAGGTCGGCGGCATCACCGTCGCCGCGCTCGTCGCGGTCAACGCGGTCGGCGACGTCGTCGATCCGCGCACCGGGCGCGTCGTCGCCGGCGCGCGCACCGAAGACGGCACCAAGCTCGTCGGCACCATGCGCGCGTTGAAGCGCGGCGAGCTGGCGGCTCGGCTCGAGCCGAGCGATGCCGTTGGCGCGGCGACGACGATCGCCGTCGTCGCGACAGACGCGCTGCTGACCAAGGCCGAGGCGACCAAGATCGCGCAGATGGCGCACGACGGGCTCGCGCGCAGCATCAACCCGGTCCACACGATGGGCGATGGCGACGTCGTCTTCGCGCTGGGCACCGGTGCGAGCGGCCGCAGCGCGGCGACGACCTTGATCGGCGCGCTCGCCGCCGACGTCCTCGCCGACGCGGTGCTGCGCGCGGTGCGCGCCGCGAGGGGCATCGGCGGCCCCGGCCTGCCCGACCTGCCGTGCGCCGCAGATCTGGGCGCCGCGGGCAAGAACGAAAAAAGGGGAGACCCCGCATGAACGCTCCGCTGACCCGACGACGCCTCCTCCTCGCCGCGGCCGCCGCCGGTACCGCTTCCCTCTCCGCCTGCGCGATCCGACCGGGAACCACCGACATGCCACCGATCGTCTTCGTGCCGGGCAACGGCGCCACCGCCGGGCTGTTCACGACGACGATCTGGCGCTTCGAATCGAACGGCTGGCCGCGCGACCGGCTGCACGCGATCGACATGCCGTATCCGCTCGCGCGCGACGACGACGCGAAGGCGCAGCCCGGCCGCAGCTCGACCGCCGAGCACATGGACTACCTCGCGGCCGAGGTGAGGAGGGTCCTCGCCGCGACCGGCGCGCGCAAGGTCGCCCTGGTCGGCAACTCGCGCGGCGGCAACGCGATCCGCAACTTCATCGCCCACGGCGGCGGCCTGGGCGTGGTCTCGCATGCCGTCCTCGGCGGCGTTCCCAACCACGGCGTGTGGTCGAACAGCGCCTTCTTGGCCGGCAGCGAGTTCAACGCCACCGGCCCGTTCCTGACCCGGTTAAATGCGCCGCAGGGCGCCTCCGGCAACGAGGTCACGCCCGGCGTGGCCTGGATGACGATCCGCTCCGACAACAATGACAAGTACGCGCAGCCGGACGGCGTCTGGATCGGCGCGCGCGGCACGCCGACGAACGTCACCTTCGACGGGCCGGCGCTGAAGGGCGCCGAGAACGTCGTCCTCACCGGCATCGACCATCACGAGACCACGTTCTCCGCCAAGGCGTTCGCGCAAGCGTATCGCTTCATCGCCGGCCGGCCGCCGGCGACGACCGCGGTGGTTGCGGACGCGCGCGTGGTGCTCGACGGCACGGTGAGCGGCCTCGGTCTCGACAACCGCCAGGGCAACTTCGCGACCAACCTGCCGCTCGCCGGCGCGAGCGTCGAGGTCTACGCGACGAACGCGGCGACCGGCGCGCGGCTCGGCGCGCTCGCGCACAGGAAAAGCATCGGCGCCGACGGCCGCTGGGGCCCGTTCGTCGCCGACGCCGCTGCGCGCTACGAGTTCGTCATCACCGCCCTGGGCTATGCGACGACGCACGTCTACCGCTCGCCGTTCCCGCGCTCGTCGTCGGTGGTGAGCCTTCGTCCCGAGCGCCTCGCCGATGCCGACCGCGACGCCAGGTCGCTCGTCACGCTGTCGCGGCCGCGCGGCTACTTCGGCGTGCCGCGCGATCGCATCGCGCTCGACGGCACGAGCCCGCCTGCCGGCATTGCGAGCGGCGTCGCCGGCATGTCGACGGCGCGCCTCAAGGTCGCTGAGGCGGGCGAGCGCGCGATCGTCGGCGAGTTCAACGACGAGCGCATCGTCGGCCGCACCTGGCCGGTCGCCGACCACCACGTCGTCGTCCTCGAGCTGACGTACTGACCTCGTCGCGCCGACGGTGAAGCCGGCCGACCTGCTCTTCAGCCAAGGCTTCGGCACGCGCCGCGAGTGCGCGGCGCTGGTCGCGAGCGGCGGCCTCGACGTCGAGGGCGCCGGCGTCGTCGACGACTTCGATCGCGAGCTCGACGTCGGCGACGACTTCTGGTTCCGCGTCCGCGGCGGCGAGCGTTGGCCGTACCGCGAGCGCGCCCTGATCGTCATGAACAAGCCGGCCGGCCACGAGTGCTCGCAGAAGCCGCGCCATCACGCAAGCGTCTTTTCCTTGCTGCCGACGCCATTGCGCCGGCGCGGCGTGCAGGCGATCGGCCGCCTCGACGAGGACACGACCGGCGTCCTCCTCTTCACCGACGACGGCGTGCTGGTCCATCGCCTCACATCGCCGAAGCGCCATGTCGCCAAGGTCTACGAGGTGACGTGCAAGCACGCGGTCGATGTCGCCCAGGTCGATCGATTGCGCGCCGGCGTCATGCTCCACGACGACGACGAGACCGTGAGCGCCGCCGCCTGCGAAGCGACCGGCGAGCGCGCGCTGCGCCTGACGCTGCTCGAAGGCAAGTACCACCAGGTGAAGCGAATGGTCGCCGCGGTCGGCAACCGGGTCGAGGCGCTCGAGCGGAGCGCCTTCGGGCCAGTGCGCGTCGACGATCTCGCGCCGGGCGAGTGGCGCTGGCTCGACACCGACCTCGACTTCGCCGCGCCGGCTTGAGGGTGCTGCCCGTGGGGGCTGATACGCTTCGCGCCGCCATGTCGAGCCGCTTCCTCGCCCTGCGAGCTCTCGCGGGAACGCTGACCGCCGCGCTCGCGCTCGCGGCGCCGAGCGCATTCGCGCAGGCGCAGCCTGGCGCGCCGCGCAGCGCGCCCGCGTACACGGGCCCGTTGTTCGACGCCCACCTGCACTACAACGTCGAGGCCGTCGAAAGCTACCCGGTGGACGACGTGCTCGCGCGCCTGCAGCGCAGCGGCGTTCGCGCGGCGATCTCGAACAGCCGGCCCAACGACGGCACCAAGGCGCTGGCGGCAGCGCGCGAGCCGACGCGACGCGCCGGCGTGACGATCGTCCCGTTCGTGCGGCTCTACCGCAATCGCGCCGACTACAGCGGCTGGCATGCCGACCCGAGCATCTTCGAGATGGTCTTGCGCGAGCTCGCCGCGGGAACCGAGGCCGGGCCGTACCGCGGCCTCGGCGAGTTCCACCTCTACGACAGCGCCAACGCCGACGGCGCGACGGCGCGCCGCTTGATGCAGCTCGCCGAGCAGCGCGGCCTCGTCGTCCTCGCCCACGTCGACGACGCGGCGGTCGACAAGCTCCTCGCCCATGCGCCCAAGGCTCGGCTGATCTGGGCCCACACCGGCATCGGCGGCGCGCCGATCGAGCGCGTTCGCTCGCTGCTGCGGCGCCATCCGACGCTGCTCGGCGAGTTGTCGTACCGGCCCGGGCTGACCGAGGGCGACGGCGGTCTCAGCCCGGCCTGGCAAGCCCTCATGACCGAAATGCCCGAGCGCTTCCTGGTCGGCTCCGACACCTGGATCAATGGCCGCTGGGACGACTACGAGGCCTTGATGCAGCAGGCCCGGCGCTGGCTCGGCGATCTGCCGCCTGCCGTGGCACGGCGCGTCGCCTGGGACAACGGCGCCGCGCTGTTCGGTCTGCCTGCGCCCTGAGGGCTTGCGTCGGGCGCTCTCGACGCGCGAGGTAACCGTTATCTGCCGGCCGGCTCGACCTTGACGACGTCCGATGTCGCGAGCAACGCGTCGTACGACGTGTCCGTGAACGGTCGCGACATTTCGAACACGTTGAGCGGATCCTGCTTGAGCTTGCGTTCGGGAACGCGCATCGGCGCCTCGCCGACCGGCTTGGGCGACAGCTTCGCTCCGCCCTTGGCCGCGATCGAGGCGGCCGGCCGCGCCAGGTTAGGCACGGCTTCGTGCAGCTTGACGAGGTTGCGCGCCTTCACCAGCTCGCCGTCCTTGGCGCTGAGCTGGGCGACCATCGCCTCGTTGCGGCCTTCGTAGTCCTTCTCGACGTCGCGCACCGCGAGGGCGACGGCGATCTCGAGGTCGCGCCGATGCACCCGCTTGAGGATGCAGTAGACGACGAGGCCGGTCGAGAAGCAGCAGAAGATGGTGATCAGCATGATCGATCCTTGAATCTGATCAAGGTAACGGCGAAGGTAGCCGAAGTCGCAGGCGCCGTGCGCGTTGCCGGACGCTTCATGCCGTGTGGTTTGCCACGCGCACCCGGCGCAATCGCCGCAACAATCGCCGGACCGTGATGAATCAGCGCCTCGTCGCCGTCGCCGCCGCATTCCTGCTGGGGCTGGCCGGGGCGCCGGCGCGGGCGCAGTGGGTGCCGAGCGGCCCGCTCGCCTCGGTGCTCGTCGTCCGCGATTGCACCCAGACCGGGGGCGACGTCGCCGTCTCGCGGCTCGACCCGCCGACGGTCTACCTTTGCCAGCGCGTCGTTCGCCTCGTCCGCCAGAAGGATCCCGGGGCGGAGCACTTCTACTTCGTGCACGAGTTCGGCCACATCGCGCTGGCCACTTCGGACGAAGCGGTTGCCGATTGCTGGGCCGCGCGCGAGCTGGCGGGCGCGCCGCACGGCGAGCATTACCTGCGCGCCGCGATCGAGCACTTCCGCCGCCGACCCGACCAGGCCAGCCGTCTGTACGGAACTCCGGACCAGCGTGCCGAGCGCATCAGAAGCTGTGCCGCCGACACGCCGATCGGCGGCGACGCGATCGATCGACCCCCTCCGGCGACCGCTCCCCCGAGGCGCTGATCGCGCCCGCCGAGCCCCGGGACGCGCCGCCCATAATCCGCCGCCATGCGCGTCTTCCGCAGCCTGCGGCATCCCGGTCTCGCCGCTCGCTGCGCGCTCACGATCGGCAACTTCGACGGCGTTCATCGCGGCCACCAGGCGATGCTCGCCCTGCTCGTCTCCGAGGCGGCGCACCGCGGCCTGCCGGCGACCGTGCTGACCTTCGAGCCGAACCCGCGCGACTACTTCGCCGCGTTGAGAAGCCAGCCCGAATCGGCGCCGGCGCGGATCGCGACGCTGCGCGACAAGCTGTGCGAGCTGGAGCGATGCGGCGTCGCCCAGGCGGTCGTGATGCG
>JBDSLQ010000163.1:0-2503 GCA_039916285.1 Caldimonas sp. | reverse complement strand
GCCTTCTGCTCGGCTCGCCCGCCAACGCCGACGCGGTCGTGCCCCAGGACGTGCAGCCTGAAGAGCTCGACATCGCGCTCGCGATCGATCGCATCGAGGCGGCGACGACGCTGCGCGTCCGGCCGCGGCGCACCTGGGCCGGCTTGCGCTCGTTCGTCGCCGACGGCGACCTGGTCGGCGGCTTCGCGCCCGACGCGCCGGGATTCTTCTGGGTCGCCGCGCAGGGCGGCTACGGCATCCAGACCTCGGCCGCGATGGGCGAGGCCTGCGCCGCGCTCGTTCGCGGCCTGCCGCTGCCGCAGCGCATCGCCGCCTTCGGCCTCGACGCGGCGGCGCTCGGACCGGCGCGGCCTTCGCTCACGAACGCGCGCGCCGCGAAATAGCTGTCGCGACCGGTGCCGCGTCGGCGCGCAGCGGCTTGCTCAGGAATGGCGAGCCAGCAAGGACGAAGCGCCACGGCAGCTCGACCGACTTGCTGATGCCGATGCGAACGCCGGCATGCACCGCCAGGGGGGCGTCGGCAGCCCGTGGCACGACGCGAAACGGCCGGCGATCGAGGCGCAGGCCGTTGTGGGCGTGGGTGACGGCCAGCGCCTGGCCCAGGCGCCCCGGCCCCGAGCAGAGCAGGCGCGGCGCATCGACACCGCGGCGATCGCACATCAGATCGAGCCCCGCCGTCGGCTCGACAGCGCGTATCAGCACCCCAGCGCCGTGGCCGGCCGGCGCGCAGACGAAGTTCAGGCACCAGTGGATCCCGTATGAGCGGTAGACGTAGGCGCGCCCCGGCGGTCCGAACATCGCGGCGTTCCTCGCAGTGTGCCCGGCGTAGCTGTGCGAGGCCGGGTCGTGCTGGTCGTAGGCCTCGGTCTCGACGATCGTTCCGCCGACGCCGTCGACGAACACGCTCGCACCGATCAGCTCGCGCGCGACCTCGAGCGACGGGGCGGAGAAGTCGATCCTCATCGGCGAAGAATACGGAAAGCGCGCCGCTCGCTGCGCGCTCCGCCCCGCGTGACGCGTCGATAGAATCCGCGCCTCCCGTCCCCGGCTCCGAGAAGCTCGTGTCCGATCGCCGCAAGGTCCTGCCCCAGTACGTGATGCCCAAGCGAGGGCTGACGGCATTCGCCGGCCGCGTGGCCTCGCGCGAGCGCGGCGCGACGACGACGCGCCTGGTGCGCTGGTTCGTCCGCAAGTACGGCGTCGACATGAGCGAGGCAGCCGTCAGCGACATCGCCGCGTACCGCAGCTTCAACGACTTCTTCACGCGCGCGCTGAAGGTAGGCGCGCGGCCGATCGCCGCGGCCGACCTGATCTGCCCGGTCGACGGTGCGATCAGCCAGTTCGGGCGGATCGAGCAGGACCAGATCCTGCAGGCCAAGGGCCATCGCTACTCGACCACCGCGCTGGTCGGCGGCGACCACGACCTGGCGGCGCGCTTCCACGATGGCAGCTTCGCGACGCTCTATCTGAGCCCGAAGGATTACCACCGCATCCACATGCCGTGCGACGGCACGCTGACGCGGATGATCCATGTTCCCGGCGCCCTCTTCTCGGTCAACCCGCAGACCGCGCGCGGCGTGCCGGGCCTGTTCGCGCGCAACGAGCGCGTCGTCTGCGTCTTCGATTCGGCGGCGGTCGGCACCTTCGTCCTCACCCTCGTCGGCGCGACCATCGTCGGCAGCATGGCGACGGTGTGGCACGGCGCGGTGCGCCTGCCGCGCCTGCGGCGCGTGCGCGAATGGCACTACGCCGCGGGCGCCGTCACGTTGAAGAAGGGCGAGGAGATGGGCCGCTTCATGCTCGGCTCGACCGTCGTGATGCTGTTTCCGGAGCGCGACCTGCACTTCGATCCATCCTGGCAGCCGGGCGGGCCGGTTCGGCTCGGCGAGCCGATGGCCGGCCTCGCGAAGGCCGGGTAGCCGCCGTGCGCGCCGTCTTCGTCGACGCCAACGCGGCACTGCGCATGCTTGCCGAGACGATCGGCCCGCGAATCCTGCCGGGCCTCGAGCTCGCGTTCGGCGATGCCGACATCACTCCCGACGCGCTGCCCGAGGCGCTCGCCGGGGCGCCGATCGCGGTCATCGACCACACGGCGCTGCCGATCGAGGTCGCGCGTCGCTGCAGTGGCTTGCGTGATGTCGTCTTCCTCGGCACCGGCGCGCGCAGCTACATGGATCCGGAGGCGCTCGTGTCGATCGGCATCACGGTCCACCTCATCAAGGGGTACGGCGACACGGCGGTCGCCGAATGCACGATCGGCCTGCTCTTCGCCGCAGCGCGCAACTTCGCGGCGATGGACCGGGCGATGCGCGATGGCCGCTGGCTGCGCAGCGAAGGCACGCAGCTCGCGGGCAAGACGCTGGGGCTGATCGGCTTCGGCGGCATCGCCGCCGAAGTTGCGCGGATGGCCCACGGCCTCGGCATGAAGTTGCTCGCCTGGAACCGCACTCCCAGGGGCGATGTCCGCGGAGTCGAATTCGTCGCCATCGAGCGCCTCCTCGCC
>JBDSLQ010000162.1:0-10527 GCA_039916285.1 Caldimonas sp. | reverse complement strand
CCCCGCCGCGTCACGGGCCGCGAGCGGCGCCGCGAGCAGCGGGATCGTCATCCGCGCCGGTGCCACCGCCGGCACCGCGAAGGTGGCCGAAAGCGTTCACCTGGCGCCGGGCGAAAGCGGCTTGCGGCTGAACGCCGTCGGCCAGTACAAGCAGCTGCCGATCCGCATCGACCTCGGTACCGCCGGCGTGCTCGGCTTCTTCGGCGAGGGCGCCGAAGCGAAGGCCCAGCCGCTCTCGCTCCGTGCGCTGATCGGCCGCGCCCAGATCAATTTCGACGGCACGACGCTCGACCCGCTCCGCTTCAGCGGCCTGAGGGGGCGCTTCAAGCTCGCCGGGCCGTCACTCGCCGTCGTCGGCGATGCGCTCGGCATCACGCTGCCGACGACTCCGCCGTTCGACACCCACGGGACGCTGGTCAAGGACGGCGGCCTCTGGAAGGCCGTGTTCGAGGCGGCGAGCATCGGCTCGAGCCGGCTCAACGGCGCGTTCACGTACGACAAGCGGCCGAAGGTGCCGCTGCTCGCCGGCCGGCTCGGCGGCTCGCGCCTGCTCCTCGCCGACCTCGGGCCGACCATCGGCGCGCCCCCGCCTGGGAGCGGCGAGGCCAAGAGCGCCGCGGCGTCGGGCGGCCGCGTCATCCCCGACAAGAAGTTCGACCTGCCGTCTCTTCGAGCGATGAACGCCAACATCGTCATCGACATCGGCACCTTCGATTCCGGCACCGAGATTCTCGAGCCGCTCCGGCCGGCGCGCGCGCACCTTCTCCTCGCCGATGGCGTGCTGACGATCGCCGACTTCGTGGGCGTCACGGCGCAGGGCAGGCTCGCCGGCTACCTGCAGCTCGACGGCCGCGGCAAGGAAGCGCTCTGGACTGCCGACATGCGCCTCATCGGCGTCAATCTCGCGCAATGGCTGCGCATCAAGAGAAAGGGCGATGGGCCGCCTTACCTGACCGGCAAGCTCGACGCGCTCGTCAAGGTGAAGGGCAGCGGCCGTTCGGCCGCCGAGATCCTCGCCAGTCTGGACGGCGACCTGCGCATGCACATGCGCGACGCGACCGTTTCGCACCTCCTCGTCGAGGCCGCCGGCATCGACATCGCGCAGGCGATCGGCATGATGGTCAAGGGCGACGCAGCGCTGCCCATCCAGTGCAACGTCGTCGATCTCGACATCGTCAAGGGCATCGCCCGGCCGAAGGTGTTCGTCGTCAACACGAGCGACTCGACGATCTGGATCGACGGCACGGTGTCGCTGCGCGACGAGGGGCTCGACCTGCGCTTGGTCGTTTCGCCGAAGGATTTCAGCCCGCTGACGCTGCGCACACCGGTGCGCGTCAAGGGGACCCTCGGCAAGCCGGCGATATCGCTCGAGCTCGGCAAGCTCGCCGGCAAGGCCGGCGCCGCCGCGCTTCTCGCGTTGCTCAACCCGCTTGCCGCGATCATCCCGTTCATCGATCCTGGCGCGAAGGGAGAAGCCGCAAGGGCAGACAGCGAATGCGCCGCACTGGCGCGAACGAGCGGCGTCATCCCGGCGCCGGTGCGCAGCCCGAAGTCGGCTCGCGTGCCGCCGGCAGCACCCGCCGCCTCGGCGGCTCCGGGCGCCGCCATCGTCAAGCGCTGATCAGGCGCCTGGTTTTCGCTTCTGGTTCAGAAGCGGGATCCTGGCCGTCAGGCCGCTACGGCCGTTGCCTTCGGGTCAAGGACCTCGTCGGTGACGACGTCGAAGCGGAGCAGCGAGCTCGGACCGAAGCACATCGTGATCGGCACGTCGCCGGCGTCGCGACCGCGCGCCATGACGATGCGGCCGATGCGGCGGATGTTGTGGCGTGCGTCTGCGGTGTACCAGCGGTCGCCCAGGAATACCTCGAACCAGGCGCTGAAATCCATCGGCGGGACCACCGGCACGCCGATGTCGCCGAGGTAGCCGGTGGTGTAGCGCGCCGGGATGTTCATGCAGCGGCACAGCGTGATGGCAAGGTGCGTGAAGTCGCGGCACACGCCTTCCTTCTCGCGAAAGGCGTCGAGGGCGGTTCGCGTCGGCCGCGCCGTCTTGTAGTTGAAGCCGATATGCTGGTGAACGAAGGTGCAGATCGCCTTCACGCGCGCGTAGCCCGGCACCGTACCGCCGAACTGGTTCCACGCGAAGGCCAGAAGCTCGCTGTCGACCTCGCAGTAGCGGCTCGGCAGCAGGAATTGCAGGGTCGAGAACGGCAGTTCGGTGGGGTCGTGCTGGCGTGCCTCGAGGTTCACTTCGTCGAGCTCGCCGGAATCGCGGACGAGCGCATCGTTGGTGATCCGCACCGTCTCCATCCCGCGCGGTACGTTCACCCGGCCGCAGTGGTTGCCGAACGAGTCGATGTACTCCTCCGGAACGAGGCCGCCGCTCACTTGCACCAACTCGGGAGCGACCAGGTCGTCGCGCCGCGACGGATGCACGCGCAGGAGATAGATGAGGGCCATCGGCGTGGCGACAGCCAGCTCGATGTCGTATCCGATCCGGATCAGCATTGGAGACGCTCCCCGCTTGGTTTCGTGCATCGTCGCACGATGCATGCCCGGATGGCGTCCGACCGGGCAGGGCAGTGCTGTAGGAAAGAGGCGATTCGCTGAGTGTAGGCAGCGTCCGACGCGGTGGGGCGCACTCGCCCGGCTGCTCGCGCCGAAATGCTCGGCTAACGTGACTGCCATGAAGACCGCCGATGTTCCCGACCTTTCCGAACGCGTCGCGCGTTTCCTGCGCTGGTTCTTCACAGCCGCGCCCGACGCCGATATCGCCCCGCAGCCGTTCAGTGCTTCGCAGGCCCGGAGCCGTATCGTCGCGCACCGCACGCCAACGCGTCTTCGTCCGCAACATTCGGGCCCTGTGCGCGTGTCCGCCAAGGGAAAGCCATGAGCGACCAACGGGTGCTGTTCCTGCGCAAAGGCTTCGTCGGCACCTGTGCTCTCACCGCGCTCGTGCTGCTCGCCAGCTTCTACGCGATCGTCAGCGGTGCGGTCGATCGGGCCGTCCGCCAGCGCAGCGTGGCCTCGGAAGGAGCTTCGGGCTCTTCTATCCCCGCCATCGCGAGCCAGCAGCCGCGCGGCACCGCGTTGCTCTCCCGCATCGGCCACTGACGCCGTCGGGGCCGACTGCGCCGCGGGCCGGTGCGACACCCTGATAATCGCCGCGGGCCACGGCCCCGGCGGCGCGGCGGCGCGCAGCCGCCAATCGGGTCAAGCTGAATGGGTCGGGTCGAAGAGTACCTCGTCGTCTGCGCGCATTGCGGGCTGGCACATCGGTGGCAGCCGTTGCCGAATGCCGCGCTGGCCCGGTGCACGCGCTGCGAAGCGGTCCTCGGCCGAACGCACCGGTTGTCGATTCAGGGCATCCTCGCCTTGACCCTGGCGGCCGCGGCCGCGTTTCTGGTCGCGGTCAATTCGCCGCTGCTGTCGCTCAGCCTGCGCGGCGGCGCCGAGACCGCGACCTTGCCGGAAGCGATCGCGATGGCCTGGCGGGAAGACCAGCAGCTGGTCGCCATACTCGGCGCGATCACGGCGTTGCTCGCGCCCGCGGCGTTCATCGCCTTGCGGCTGTACGTGCTGATCCCGCTCGTCAGAGGTGCCAAGCCGCCCGGTTTCGCATGGTGCGTGCGCGCCTTGCACCAGGCCGGTCGCTGGAACATGGCCGAAGTCTTCCTGGTCGGTGTCTTGCTCTCGCTGGTCCGTCTGTCCGCTCTTGCCGACACCTCCCCGGGCGCCGGCCTGTTCGCGCTCGGCGCGCTGATCGTGCTGTTCGCCGCGATCGAGGCGGCTGGCCTCAAGCACCTCTGGTGGCAGCTGCGATGAGCGTCGCGGCCGAGGGCGCGGGTGCTGGCTATCTCGGCTGCGAGAGCTGCGGCCTGGTCTCGGCCGGCGTCGCCGGCGACGACCCGACCGTGGTCCACAAGTGCTCCCGCTGCGGCCACGTCCTGCACGGCATCAAGCCGTTCTCGCTGCAGCGCACCTGGGCCTGCGTGGTGGGCGCGGCGGTGCTCTACGTTCCCGCCAACGTGTTGCCGGTGATGGTGACGACCTCGGCGCTGCAGCGCGACGAGCACACGCTCCTCGGCGGCATCCACGAGCTCTGGCTCGACGGCTCGTGGGGCCTCTCGATCATCGTCTTCATCGCCAGCATCGCCGTGCCGGTGCTGAAGATCGCGGTCCTAGGCCTGCTTGCCTGGACGGTGCGCTGGAAGCCGCAGTGGCGCCGCCTCGAGCGCGCCCGCTTGTACCGGCTGATCGAGACGGTCGGCCACTGGTCGATGCTCGACGTCTACGTCGTCGTCCTGCTCGCCGCAACGGTCCGTTTCGGGCCGCTCGCCAATGTCGCCGCGGGTGACGGGCTGCTGTCGTTCGCGGCCGTCGTCGTCCTCACCTTGCTCGCCACCTGGTCGTTCGACCCGCGCCTGATCTGGCGTGATCCCGCCCTGCCGGACCGCGATGGAAAGCTCGCCTGACGCGCCGCTGAAGCCGCCCGGCGAGCCGGGGGGGCCGGCGCCGGTGGACGACCTGCCGCGGCCGCGCGTCGAGAAGGCGCGGCGCTGGAACGTCTCGCTGGTCTGGCTGGTGCCGGCGGTCGCGATCGCGATCGCCGCATCGATGCTCGTGCGAACGGTCTTCCTCGCTGGCCCGCGCATCGAGCTCCAGTTCAAGTCGGCCGACGGCGTCGAGGCTGGCAAGACCGAGGTCCGCTACAAGGAGGTCGTGATCGGCAAGGTCCTCGCCGTCAACCTGCGCGACGATCGCAAGAGCGTCGGCGTCCTCGTCCAGCTCGACCGTTCGGCGGCGAGCTTCGCAGTCGAGGACACGAGCTTCTGGGTCGTGCGCCCGCGCATCGGCACGGGCGGCGTGAGCGGCCTCGGCACGCTGTTCTCGGGCGCGTACATCGGCACCGATGCCGGCGTCTCGGTCAAGTCGCGCAGCGAGTTCGTCGGGCTCGAGGCGCCGCCGTTCGTGCTGCGCGGCGAACCCGGCTCGATCTTCGTGCTGCGCTCCGACGATCTCGGCTCGCTCGATGTCGGCTCACCGGTCTATCACCGCCGCACGCCGGTGGGCCGCGTCGTCGGCTACACGCTCGACGCCGAGCGCGACGAGCTGTCGCTGAAGATCTTCGTCGACGAGCCGTACCAGAAGCTCGTCACCCTCAACAGCCGCTTCTGGAACGCGAGCGGAATCGACCTGACCTTGGATGCGAGCGGGCTGAACGTCAACACGCAGACGCTGGCGTCCGTGCTCGCCGGCGGGATGGCATTTGAATCGCCGCCCGACAGCGCGCGCGCGGCGCAGGCGCCCGAGAACACCGTCTTCAGCCTTTTCTCCGACCGTCGCTCTGCGCTCGCGCCGGCCGACGGCGTCGCGGTGCCGATCCGGATGATCTTCGACCAGTCGATCCGCGGCCTCGCGCCGGGCGCCGCGATCGACCTGCTCGGCGTCGAGATCGGCCGCGTACGCCACCTCGCCCTCCAGTACGACGCCAGGAAGAAGCGTTTCCCGGTCGAGGTGCTGGCCGAGATCTATCCGCTCAGGCTCGGTCCGGTGCGCGAGGCACTCCTGCGCGACGCCGGTGGCGGCGGCGACGCCGTCGTGCTGCAGCAGCTCGTCGCCAGCGGCCTGCGCGCGCAGCTGCGCACGGGCAACCTTCTCACCGGCCAGCTCTACGTGGCGCTCGACTTCATTGCCGGGCCGCCGCGCACGGCATCGGTCGGCAACGACGGCGCGGTGCGCATGCCGACTGCGCCGGGAACGCTGAGCGAGCTGCAGCCGCAGATCGCCGACATCGTCCAGAAGGTGAGCAAGGTTCCGTTCGACGACATCGGGCGCGACCTTCGCACGACCCTGCAGCGTGCCAGCTCGGCCATCGGCCAGCTCACTCCCGACGCCCAGAAGGCACTCGCGGAAGTGCAGCGCACCTTGAACAGCGCCCAGAAGTCGTTCGAGAACCTCGACCGCAACATCACCGACGCGAACGCGCCGGTGCAGCGAAATCTCGAGGAGACCTTGCTCGAGCTGCAGCGCGCCTCGCGCGCCTTGCGACTTCTCTCCGACTACCTGCAACAGCATCCGGAATCGCTGCTGCGCGGCAAGCCTGCCGACGCGGCGGTGCCAAAACGCTAGGCTGCCAAGGGCCCTCATCGCCATGGGACATCTCTCGCTCTCGGCCCAGCACCGGCTTCGCTCGCCGCGCTGCCACGCGCTCGTGCTCGGCCTGATCGCACTGGCCGGCTGCGGCACCGTCGCGCCGACCCGCTTTCACAGCCTGATGCCGACCGAGATCGTGGCGCGCCCCGTGGCGCCAGCGGCGAACGGAGCGGCGATCGTGCTCGAGCCGATCCGCGTGCCGGTTCAGGTCGACCAGCCGCAATGGCTGGTGCAGCTCGGGGACGATTCGATGGCGGTGCTCGAGCAGGAGCGCTGGGCCAGCCCGTTGCGCGACGAGTTTCGCCAGGCGCTGCTCGAGGAGCTGATCGTCGGTCAGGGCGTGGTCGATTCGCGCACGCAGCCCGCCGGTGCCGCGGCGGCGGCGCGCGTCGGGGTCGACGTCCGTCGATTCGATTCGCTGCCGGGCCGGGAGGCGAGGATCGAAGGCTCGTGGACCATCAGCGGGGGCGACGCGCGCACCGCCTTGCGGTGCGAATGGCTGATCCGCGAGACCGCGGCCGGTTCGCTCGGCGCACTGGCGGCGGCGCATCGGCGCGCCGTCATCCGGCTCGGTGCGGCCATTGGCCAGGCTCTGGGGCGCGCGCGGCGCGGCGAAGCGGCCGCCTGCCCCGCCCTCGACGCACAGCGCTGATCGCTGCGGGCAGCACGCCGCGCGGTGTGCTAGGGCCGAACAGCGACGTTGTTCTGCACCGTCTTGACACCGACGACCTTCATGGCGATGACCTCCGCGGTGCTTTTCTCGAGCGAGCTGCGGGCGACGCCTGACAACACGACGTTGCCGTTCGCAGTCTCGACCTTGATGGCCCCGGCGTCCACAGTCCTGTCCTCGACCATGCGGGCCTGCACGGTGGCGGTGATCGCCGAATCGTCGACATAGCCGCCGACCGATTCCTTGCCGCGCATGACGGAGCAGCCGCATGCCAAAGCCAGCGTCGACACGGCCGCGAGTGTCGCGGCGGCGCGGCGCAGGCTCATGGCGCCAGCCAATCGCTCAGTTCGTCGGCGTGTTCCTGCTCCTGGCCGAGGATCGATTCCAGCATGCGACGGGTCGTCGAATCCTTGTCGCCGATCAACTTGATCATCTGCCCGTAGGCCTCGATGGCGACGCGCTCGGCGACCAGGTTGGCGCGAATCATCGCCTGCAGGTCCGACGAGTCGTCGTAGTCTGCGTGGCTGCGCGAGGCGAGCGTGGCGGGCGCGAAGTCTGGCTCGCCGCCGAGCTGGGCGATTCGCTCGGCGATCATGTCGGCATGGGCCGTTTCCTCGTTCGCGTGAACGAGGAATTCCTCGGCGATCTTCGGCGAGTTGAGTCCCCTGGCGGTGAAGTGATGGCGCTTGTAGCGCAGAGTGCAGACGATCTCCGTGGCCAGCGCGTCGTTGAGCAGCCGGATGATGTCTTCGCGCCATGGGCCATAGCTCGGCGTCACGGCGCCTTTCTCGAGGCTGCGCTTGGCTGCCTCGAGGGCATGGGTGTCGAGCTCGAGCCGCGCGGGAGCGGGCGTCGCATCTTTGCCCGTCTTCAGGCTGTCGAGGGTCGAGACGCTCATTTCCTGGAAACCGCTTTTGCCCCAAGGAGAGCGAACAGCAGGACGGCGACGAAGAGGACGAGAAAGACGACGAAGAGAATCTTGGCGACGCCGGCTGCGCCAGCGGCGACGCCGGTGAAGCCGAGCATGCCGGCGATCAGAGCGACGACGGCGAATATGACGGCCCACTTGAGCATTTGAGTCTCCTGTTCGGGGCGGGCAGGAGCGCCGGCCCAATGTCGAACATCACTCTACGCAGGCGGGTGCGGAGCGCGGATCGGAGTGCCCCGTGAATGACTGTAGGACTGGGCGGGCAGTCTCAGTCGGCCTTCGCGAGCTCCGCGGCAGCACGATCTCGCAAAGGGCCGGCGGCATCGGCAACGACCACCAGCAGCGGCACCGCGGCATCGAGCGAAGACCAGTGCACGGTTTCGCCGACATCGAGGAGCCGTGCCGACGCGGCGGCGGCAAGCACGGCCGGTGGGGAGGTCGCACGCGTGAAGAGGATGCGGATCGTCTTGCCGTCGCGCGTCAGCCGGACCTCGGCCCGGTCCCACGTGCCCGGAAGGCACGGCCTGACGACCAGCTCGCCCGCGCGCTGCGAGATGCCGAAGATCGATTCGATCGCGGCACGGTGCATCCATGCCGCCGCGCCGGTGTACCAGCTCCGGCCGCCGCGGCCGACGTAGGGCGGTGCGCTGTAGACATCGCCCGCCATCACGTAGGGCTCGATCCGGTACGCCGCGGCGCGATCGGGGCGACGCGAGCGATGCGCCGGGCTGAGGTAGGTGAAGTAACGGTAGGCGGCGTCGCCGTCGCCGAGCGCGGCCTGTGCCATGACCGCCCAGACGCCGGCATGCGAGTACTGGCCGCCGTTCTCGCGCACGCCGGGCGGGTAGGCCTGGATGTAGCCGGCGCCTGGCTCGCCGTGCTGGAGCGGCGGATCGAGCAGGCGCACAAGGCCGGCCTCGGTATCGATCAGCTCGCGGTCGAGCGCCGCCATCGCCTGGCGCGCCTGCGCCTCGGGTGCCGCGCCCGACAGCACCGCCCACGACTGCGCGATGAGGTCGATGCGGCACTCGGCGTTGGCGCGCGAGCCGAGCGGCGTGCCGTCGTCGAAGAAGGCGCGCCGGTACCACTCGCCGTCCCAGCCGGCGGCCTGCAGAGCGTTGTGCCAGCCTTGCGCGGCCTGCTGCCAGCGCCCGGCACGCTCGTGCTCGCCGCGCTGCTCGGCGATCGGCGCGAAACGCGCGACGAGGTCGCAGAGGAACCAGGCGAGCCACACCGATTCGCCACGACCCTCGTGGCCGACCCGGTTCATGCCGTCGTTCCAGTCGCCGGTTCCCATCAGCGGCAGGCCGTGCGCACCGACCGCGAGGCTGCGATCGAGGGCGCGCGCGCCGTGCTCGAAGACGGTCGCCGTCTCTTCGCTGACCGCCGGCGTGTAGTAAGCGTCCTCGGCGCCGGCCGGGATCGCCGCGCCTTCGAGAAAGGGCACGCGCTCGTCGAGCAGGCTCGCATCGCCGGTCGTGGCCAGGTAGTGAGCCGAGGCGTGCGGAAGCCAGAGCAGGTCGTCGGAGAAATGAGTTCGCACGCCGGCGCCGCTCGGCGCGTGCCACCAGTGCTGGACGTCGCCTTCCGGAAACTGGCGCGACGCGGCGAGGACGATCTGCTGGCGCAGCAGCGCCGGCGCGGCCCAGGCGAGCGCCATCGCGTCCTGCAACTGGTCGCGATAGCCGTAGGCGCCGCCGGCCTGATAGAAGCCGGCGCGTGCCCAGAGCCGGCAGGCGATCGTCTGGTACAGGAGCCAGCGGTTGACGAGCGCGTCGAAGAGCGGGTCGGGGGTGCGCACCACGGCCGCGCCGAGCAGCTCGTCCCACTTCGCGCGCACGTGCTGCAGCCGGCGCAACGGCGGCACCAGCGCGGCCTGCTCGGCGAGCGCGAGTGCGGCGGACTCGCTCGAGGCGTAGCCGAGCAGGAAGACGCGGTCGATCGAGTCGCCCGCGCGCACGGTGAGCCGGGTCGAGAGCACGGCGCACGGGTCGAGCCCGCAGCCGCTGGCCTGGCCGTAGTGGTCGGCGACGATCGCCCGCCCGCGCGCGTCGAACAGCTCGCGCCGGTCGCAGGTCCAGTCGGCCGGCTCCTCGCCGGCGCCGGCGAGCGCAAAGAAGGCAGTGCCGCCGCCGAAGCCGGCCGAGCGGTCACGCTGGGTGCAGAAAAGAACGGTCGCCCGGCCCTCGACCGGCGCGTCGCCGCCTTCGAGGACGTCGTCCTCGGCCGGTGCAGCGCGAACGCGCGCCCGGTGCGTGTGGGTGCTGCTGCGGTCGCCGCGCTGGGCGCCGAGGATCCACTCGGCGGCGCCGATCAGGCGAAGCTGCATCGTCCGGTGGCCGCGGTTGACGAGGCGCACGCGCACCTGCTTGACGGCGCTCTCGGCGTCGACGCACCAGGTGACGGTGGCGTCGAGCGCGCCGCGCCGATGGCTGACGACGGTGTAGCCCTGTCCGTGAGCGACGCGGTATTCCGACTCGGCGTCGCCGGCGGCCGAAGGGGTCATGCTCCAGGCCTCCAGGCTGCGCAGGTCCTGGAGCACGAACCACTCTCCGGCCGGGTCGGCGACGGCGTCGTTCGACCAGGGCGTGAGCATGTTGAGGCGGCTGTTCACGGCCCAGCTGTAGCCGCCGCCGGCCTCGCTGATCTGCGCGCCGAAGCCGGGATTGGCGAGAACGTTCACCCAGGGACGCGCCGGCCGCGACAGCGCGCCGACATCGAAGCGGAACTCGCCGCCGGTGGGCGCGAAGTCGCCAGCCGGCGCTCCGCTCTC
>JBDSLQ010000161.1:0-7691 GCA_039916285.1 Caldimonas sp. | reverse complement strand
ACGGCGTGCGCGAAATCGCCGAGCGCTATGCGCCGACCTGCGCCTCGATCGAGATCGTCTTCGTCAACGTCAACCCGCAGGCGACGCTGCTGCTCGGACAGGCGCGCGGCGCCGCGCTCTCCGCCCTCGTCTCGCACGAGCTCGGCGTCGCCGAGTACACGGCGTTGCAGATGAAGCGTGCCATCGTCGGCCATGGCCAGGCAAAAAAGGAACAGGTGCAACAGATGGTGATGCGCCTGCTCGCCTTGCCGGGCCTGCCCGGGCCGGACGCCGCCGATGCGCTCGGCCTGGCGATCTGCCACGCCCACGCCGCGGGCAGCTTCGCCGCGATCGCGCGCAGCTCGACGCTCGCGCCGCGCACCTCGGGACGCTACAAGGCAGGTCGAACCTACTAGTCCTCGGCTTCAATGGACTAAAAGTGCGCATCCGGCGATGGCCTGCGCAGGCGCTGGGCAGGGGTGCTCAGGCGACAATCGGCGCCCCATGAATGCCCTCTTCGAAGACGGCGGCAAGTTCCACGCCGGCCGGATCATGAGCGAGAACGATGCCTCGCTGCAGATCGAGCTCGCCTCCGGCAAGCGCAGCAAGGTCAAGGCCGCCAACGTCCTGCTCCGCTTCGCCGCGCCAGAGCCCGAGGCGCTGCTCGGCGCGGCCGAGGAGGTCGCGCGCGACATCGACCTCGATCTCGCGTGGGAGTTCGCTCCCGAAGGCGAGTTCGCGTTTCCGGATCTCGCGCGCGACTATTTCGGCGCCAAGGCCGACGTGACGCAGGAAGCGGCCGCGCTGCTCGCCCTCTTTGCCGCGCCGCATTACTTCCGCCGCCTCGGCAAGGGGCGCTTTCGCAAGGCACCGGAAGAGATCGTCAAGGCCGCCCTGCTCGGCATCGAGCGCAAGCGCCTGTCCGCGGCGCAGGTCGACGCGTGGGCTGGCGAGCTCGCCGGCGGGGACTGCCCTGCGCCGATCCGCGAGCAGATCTACCGCATCCTCTTCAAGCCCGACAAGAACGCGCCGGAGTACAAGGCGGTCGTCGAAGCGTCGCGGCGGTCGGGACGGGCACCGCTCGACTTGCTGAAGGCGGCCGGCGCGATCGACTCACCGTACGAATTCCACTGGCGCCGCTTCCTGTTCGAGGAGTTCCCGAAGGGCGTCGGCTTCGGCGACGTTCACGTGCCGGCCATGAGCGAGAAGCTTGCGCTTTCACCGGCGCAGGCGTTCTCGATCGACGATTCCTCGACCACCGAGATCGACGACGCTCTCTCGGTGCAGGGCCTGGGCACCGGCCGCGTCACCGTCGGCATTCACATCGCCGCGCCGGCGCTCGCCGTCGAGCCAGGCTCGGCCGTGGCGCAGATAGCGCGCGACCGCCTCTCGACGGTCTACATCCCGGGCCACAAGCTGACGATGCTGCCCGACGCGGTGGTCGACGCGTTCACCCTCGCCCAAGGGCGCGACGCGGCGGTGGTCTCGCTCTACGCGACGATCGACGAAGCGACGCTGGCAACGCTGGCGAGCGAAACCCGCCTCGAGCGCGTGCACATCGCCGCCAACCTGCGCCACGACCTCCTCGATGACCAGATCAACGAAGAGACTCTCGCCGTCGGCCTGCCGCCGTCGCTTCCGTTCGCTGCCGAGCTGACGTTCCTGCACCGCCTGGCGCAGCACCTGAAGGCGGGGCGCGAAAAAGTGCGCGGCAAACCCGAGAACTTCAACCGGCCCGACTACAGCTTCAAGCTCGACCGCGCCGAAGCGCGCGCCATCGTCGGCGACGAGCGTGTCGAGATCGTGCCGCGGAAGCGCGGTTCGCCGCTCGACCTGATCGTCGCCGAAGCAATGATCCTCGCCAACAGCACCTGGGGCGGCTGGCTCGCGGCCTGCGGCGTCCCCGGCATCTATCGCAGCCAGGCGAGCCTGGCGCCGGGCGTAAAGGTGCGCATGAGCACGCAGCCCGGGCCGCACGCCGGCATCGGCGTCGCTTCGTACGCGTGGTCGACGTCGCCGCTGCGCCGCTACGTCGACCTCGTCAACCAGTGGCAGATCGTCGCGTGCGCGCGCGCCGGCCGCAGCGCCGCGCTGGTCGCGCCGTTCAAGCCGAAGGACGTACAGCTGCTCGCGACGATCGCCGACTTCGACGCCTCGTACGCCGCCTACAACGCGTTCCAGTCGCAGGTCGAGCGCTACTGGTCGCTGCGCTTCCTGGTGCAGAACGACATCGGCGAGCTCGACGCCGCGGTGATGAAGGACGGCCTCGTCCGCGCCGACACGCTGCCGCTCGTCTTTCGCGCCGTCGGCGCCGAGCAGCTCGGCCGCGGCAGCGTGGTGCGCGTGCGAGTCGGCGCGATCGACCTGCTGACGCTCGACGTCGCCGCCTCGGTCGTGGCCCGCCTAGGCGTCGAATCGGCGCCTGCGAGCGACGCCTCGGCGAACGAGGAAGACGACGCCGACAGCGCCGGGCCGCTGGCGATCGCCATCGACGTCGCGCCTGAAGAAGCGGGGGTCGAGCCCGACCCGGTCGCCGCCGCGCCTGCGTGAGACTCGCGCTGCCGACCCGGTTCTCGACGCTGCAGCTCGCGCTCGGCGTTTCGGTCGCCGTCCACGGCGCCCTGCTCGGCGTTCGCTTGGTCGACCCCGCAGGCTTCAACCGGATGTTCGAGGATTCGCCGCTCGAGGTGATCCTCGTCAATTCGCGCTCGGGCGAGGCCCCCGAGAAGGCGCAGGCGATCGCGCAGGCGAGCCTGGCCGGCGGCGGCGAAGCGGCGAGCGGCAGGGCGACGTCGCCGCTGCCGCCGTCGGCGCTCACCGAGATCGGCGATGCCAACGAGGAGACCAGAAAACAGATCGAGCAGCTGCAGCAGACGCAGCAGCAGCTGCTCACGCAAGTGCGCCGCGAGCTGGCGCTGCTGCCGCCGAGCGATCCGCTGCGCGAGCAGGGGACGCCCGACGAGCGCGAGCAACAGGAACGGCGGCGCCAGCTGGTCGAGATGCTGGCCGAGATCGAGAAGCGGATCAACGACGAGAACGCCCGGCCGAAGAAGCGCTACATCAGTCCGGCGACGCGTGAAGAGGTGTACGCGCTCTACTACGACCACCTGCGCAGGAAGATCGAAGACCGCGGCACGCGCAACTTTCCCGAGAACCAGGGCAAGAAGCTGTACGGCGAGCTGACGATGGTCATCAGCGTCGATGCCGAAGGGCGGGTGCTCGATACCGAGATCGTGCGCGGCTCGGGCAACAAGGTGCTCGACCGTCGGGCTGTCGCCATCGTCCTCGCTGCCGCGCCGTACGGTCGCTTCAGCGCGGCGATGCGAAAGCAGGCCGACCAGCTGGCGATCCCGTCGCGCTTTCGCTTCACGCGCGAGGACGGTCTCGAAACGACGCTGAGCGGTCGGTGAGCGCCGCCGTCAACCGCTACGCAGTGGTCGGCCACCCGGTCGCGCACAGCCAGTCGCCGTTCATCCACGCGGCGTTCGCGGCGCAGACAGGGGAGCCGGTTCGCTACGACCGGCTGCCCTGCCCGCTGGATGGATTTGCTGCAGCGGTGCGCGAATTCGCGGCGGCCGGCGCGAGCGGCTGCAACGTGACGATGCCGTTCAAGTTCGAGGCGTTCGCCCTGGTCGCGAAGACGACGCCGCGAGCACGCATCGCCGGCGCCTGCAACACGCTCCGCTTCGACGCCGACGGTTGGCTCGGCGACAACACCGACGGCGCCGGCCTGGTGCGCGACATCGAGCGCAACGCCGGGGTCGCGCTGCGCGGCGCGCGCGTCCTCCTGATCGGCGCCGGCGGCGGCGCCGCAGGCGCGCTCGGCGCGCTGATGGCGAGCGGCGCGAGCGAGGTCGTCGTCGCCAACCGCAGCGTCGACAAGGCACGGGCGCTCGTCGATCGCCACGTGGAGGCGGTCGGCAACGCGGCGGCCGCCCACGTCGTCGCCGCGCCCCTCGACGCCTGCGGCGTCGCCTTCGACGTCGTCGTCAACGCGACGGCGACGAGCGTCGCCGGCGCGCCGGTGCCGGTGCCGGCGAACGTCCTGCGCCGCGGCAGCCTCGCCCTCGACATGATGTACGGCCCGGCGGCGACGCCCTTCGTCGGCTGGGCTGCCGAGCACGGCGCGAGCGGGCGAGACGGCCTGGGCATGCTCGTCGAGCAAGCCGCCGAGGCTTTCATGCTCTGGCGCGGCGTCGAGCCCGAGACGGCGCCGGTGCTGCGCGACCTGCGGGCCCGCCTCGCGAAAGCATGACGATGGCGCTCGGGCCAACGCTGCGCCGCCTCGCGTTCCTCGTCGTCGTCTCGTTCGTCGCGCTGCAGCTGTACTTCCTTGCCCGGATCGCGCTGATGGCGATCGTCGACCCGCAGTCGACGACGTTCCAGCGCTCCGAGGCCTGGCGCCTGGCGTTCGATCCGCGCGGGCCCGGCTGGCAGCAGCCGTGGACCGGCTACGCCGGCATCTCGGCGAACCTGAAGCGCGCCGTCATCGCCGCCGAGGACAGCGGCTTCACCGAGCACAGCGGCGTCGAGTGGGACGCGCTCGAGAAGGCGTGGGAGCGGAACGAGCGTGCCGAAGGGCTCGTCGGGCAGGCCGAACAGCGGGCGCAGCGGCGTGACGCGAAGCCCGGGGCGAAGGCAGGCGCGGGCCCCCGGCTACCGGTCACGGCGAAGGTCGTCGGCGGCTCGACGATCACCCAGCAACTCGCCAAGAACCTGTTCCTGAGCGGCGAGCGCAACTTCCTGAGGAAGGGCCAGGAGCTCCTGCTCTCGTACGAGCTCGAGGCGATCCTCGGCAAGCGGCGCATCCTCGAGATCTATCTCAACGACGTCGAGTGGGGCGAAGGAGTGTTCGGCGCCGAGGCGGCGGCACGGCGCTATTTCGGCGTCGGCGCCAACGGGCTATCGCCGCAGCAGGCGGCACAGCTCGCAGTCATGCTGCCGGCGCCGAAAAGATTCGAGAAGCGGCCCGGCTCGGCTTACGTCGTCGGGCGCACGGCAACGATCGTCGCGCGCATGGGCCGCGTCGACGTTCCCTGAGCACGTCCCGCTCGCGCATCAGCGCGCTGCCTAGAATCGGCTCATGGCCGGCACGCACAGCGCCGCGATCGCCGTGGCGGCGGCGCGACTCATCGTCGAGGAAGGAATGGAGTACGGCGCGGCCAAGCGGCGCGCCGCGCGCGACCTCGGCCTCAATGCCCGCAACGGCGAGCTGCCGGGCAACGACGAGATCGAAGACGAGGTGCGCGACTACCTCGATCTCTTCCATGCCGACACCCAGCCGGCCGAGCTCGCCGAGCTGCGCCGGATCGCCGCGATCTGGATGGAACGGCTCGCTGAGTTCCGGCCGCACCTGGCGGGCGCGGTCTGGCGAGGCACGGCAACGCGCCTGAGCAGCATCTTCATCGACCTCTTCTGTGACGACTCGAAGTCGGCCGAAATCGCCCTGATCGACCAGCGCGTCGACTACGAGGTCGGCAGCATCGACGGGCCGCGCGGGCGACTGCTCGACGTCCTCAATCTCCATGTGCGGAGCGAGACGATCCTCGGTGGCGTCCATCTGGCCCTGACGGTGCGCGACTACGACGACCTGCGCGGTGCCCTCCATCGCGACGCGCGCGGACGCAGCGACCGCGGCGACCTGAGCGCCCTGCGTTCGCGCCAGGCGGCATCGTGAACCGACGCCTGGTCATCGTCGGCGCCGCCGGGCTGGCCGCGGCCGCCATCGGCGCCGGGACGGCATGGCGGCGCGCACGCCACGAGGCCGAAGACGCCGGTGCGCCGGAAGTCTCGGTCGACATCTGGTCGATCGAGTTCAAGAGCGTCGACGGCGCCCCGATGCCGATGGCGGCCTTGCGCGGCAGGCCGTTGCTGCTCAACTTCTGGGCGACCTGGTGCGCCCCCTGTGTGGTCGAGATGCCGGTGCTCGATCGTTTTGCGCGGGAACAATCATCTAACGGCTGGCGGGTGTTAGCGCTCGCTGTCGACGAGCCGGATCCGGTTCGCCGCTTCATCGCCGAAAGAACGCTCACGTTGCCAGTCGCGATCGCCGGGGCGATCGGTCTGGATCTTTCGCGTCACCTCGGCAACGTCCAGGGCGGGCTGCCGTTCACGGCGGCGTTCGATTCGAAAGGGACCGCAGTGAAACGCCGGCTGGGCCCGATCAGCGCGGAGCTGCTGGTCGCCTGGAAGGCCGCGACCCCCTAGGGAAGTCCCGATCTGCCGGCAATTGACGAAAGAAGCCGACAATTAGACCTAGAATCTGCCGATTTGGCGGCTAGAGCGCTGCTCGATGCCCCTTCGGAAGACGCGATGGACCTGAGAAAACTCAAGACCTTGATCGACCTCGTCTCGGAGTCGAACATTTCGGAGCTCGAGATCGCCGAGGCCGATGGCAAGGTGCGGATCGTCAAGGCATCGCCGCAGATTGCGCCCGCCGCACCCTCGACGATAGCGCAGCACGCACCTGCAGCAACTTCGGCGCTCAGGGAGGGGGCACCGGCCGAAGTCGCACCTCCGGAGCCCACGGGCGACGTCGTCAAGTCGCCGATGGTGGGAACGTTCTATCGCTCGGCAAGCCCGGGATCGGATCCCTTCATCGAGATCGGCAGCGTCGTCAAGGTCGGCGACCCCGTCTGCATCATCGAGGCGATGAAGATCATGAACGAGATCGAAGCCGACGCCGCCGGGACGATCCGCGAGATCCTTTGCGAGAACGGCCAGGCGGTGGAGTTCGGCCAGCCTCTTTTCGTCATCGAATGAGGCGCCCCGCCCACCCGCTCCGCGTGCCGCGCCGCTTCGACATCGGCGGCTGACGATGTTCAAGAAGATCCTGATCGCCAACCGGGGCGAGATCGCGCTGCGCATCCAGCGTGCCTGCCGCGAGCTCGGCGTGAAGTCGGTCGTCGTCTACTCCGAGGCCGACCGCGACGCCAAGTACGTGAAGCTCGCCGACGAGGCGGTATGCATCGGCCCTGCGCCCTCGGCGCTGAGCTACCTCAACATGCCGGCGATCATCGCCACGGCCGAGGTCACCGACGCCGAGGCCATCCATCCAGGCTACGGCTTCCTGTCCGAGAACGCCGACTTCGCCGAGCGCGTCGAGCGCAGCGGCTTCACTTTCATCGGCCCGACGCCGGAAGCGATCCGGACCATGGGCGACAAGGTCTCGGCCAAGCAGGCGATGATCAAGTCGGGCGTGCCCTGCGTCCCCGGCTCCGAAGGCGCGCTGCCCGACGATCCGAAGGAAGCGATCAAGGCGGCGCGGGCGATCGGCTACCCGGTGATCATCAAGGCCGCCGGCGGCGGCGGCGGCCGCGGCATGCGGGTCGTCCACACCGAGGCGGCCCTCGTCTCGGCGGTGCAGATGACGCGCGCCGAGGCCGGCGCCGCCTTCGGCAACCCGGCGGTCTACATGGAGAAGTTCCTCCAGAACCCGCGCCACATCGAGATCCAGATCCTCGCCGACACGCACAAGAACGCGGTCTGGCTCGGCGAGCGCGACTGTTCGATGCAGCGGCGCCACCAGAAGATCATCGAGGAGGCGCCGGCCCCCGGAATCGCGCGCCGGGTGATCGAGCGGATGGGCGAGCGCTGCATCGCCGCGTGCAAGAAGATCGGCTACCGCGGCGCCGGCACCTTCGAATTCCTCTACGAGAACGGCGAGTTCTTCTTCATCGAGATGAACACGCGCGTCCAGGTCGAGCACCCGG
>JBDSLQ010000160.1:0-3076 GCA_039916285.1 Caldimonas sp. | reverse complement strand
GGCACCGTCTTGCTTGCGCCGAGCGCGACCGCGCCGGCGGCGAAGCCGATCTCGCTCGCGTCGACGCCGTGGCGTTCGGCCGCGAACGCGACCAGCCGCTCCTTGATCTGCCGCGCCGCGTCCTGCGCCGCCTTGCCGTTGAGGTCGCTGCCGGTCGATGCCGCCGTCGCCGACGTGTTGGCGACCTTCTGCGTGTCGGTCGCGGTGACGCGGACCGCGCCGATGTCGAGGCCGAGCTCGTGGGCGACGATCTGCGCGACCTTGGTGTTGAGCCCCTGGCCCATCTCCGTGCCGCCGTGGTTGACGAGCACCGAGCCGTCGCCGTAGACGTGGACGAGCGCGCCCGCCTGGTTGAGGTGGACGAGGTTGAACGAGATCCCGAACTTCACGGGCGTCAGCGCCAGGCCGCGTTTCAGCACCTCGCTCGTCGCGTTGAACGCCGCGATCTCGCGCCGGCGCTCGCGGTAGCGCGACGACGTCTCGAGCTCGCCGACGAGCTCGACGACGATGTTGTCGTCGATGACCTGGCCGTACGGCGTGACGTTGCGCGCGCCCGGCGCGCCGGAGCGCGGGCTCGGCCCGTAGAAGTTGACGTGGCGCACGTCGAGCGCGTCCTTGCCGAGCCGGCGGGCGACTCCATCGAGGATGTTCTCGACCGCGATCGCGCCCTGCGGGCCGCCGAAGCCGCGAAACGCGGTGTTGCTCTGCGTGTTGGTGCGCCCCGAGTAGCCATGGATGGCGACGTCGGGCAGCCAGTAGGCGTTGTCGAAATGGCAAATCGCGCGCGTCATCACCGGCCCGGAGAGGTCGGCCGAGAAGCCCGCGCGCGAGACCATCGTCAGCTCGGCGCCGAGGATCTTGCCGTCGTCGTCGAAGCCGACCTCGTATTCGTAGTGGAAGCAGTGGCGCCGGCCGGTGATCAGAAAGTCGTCGTCGCGGTCGAGGCGTAGCTTCACGGGCCGGCCGAGCTGTCGCGCTGCGATCGCGGCGACGCAGGCGAAGAGGGCCGACTGCGACTCCTTGCCGCCGAAGCCGCCGCCCATCCGTCGGCATTCGACCTGGACGTGGTGCGAGCTGAGGCCGAGGCACTTGGCGACCAGGTGCTGCATCTCGCTCGGGTGCTGCGTCGAGCAGTGGACAAGCATGCCCCGGTCCTCGCGCGGCACCGCGTAGGAGATCTGGCCTTCGAGATAGAACTGCTCCTGGCCGCCGACCTCGAACGTGTCGGCCAGCCGATGCGGCGCTGCCGCGATCGCGGCGCGTGCGTTGCCGCGGGCGAAGTGCATCGGTGGCAGGACGTAGCTCTTCGCCGCGTGCGCCTCGAGCGGCGTCAGGATCGGGGCCATCGGCTCGATCGTCAGCGCCGCTTGCGCCTGTGCCGCCGCCCGCCGGGCCTGGTCGCGGGTCTCGGCGATCACCGCGAACACCGGCTGGCCGAGGTAGTGAACGACGCCGTCGGCGAGGATCGGATCGTCGTGGATGACCGGGCCGCAGTCGTTCGGCCCCGGGATGTCGGCGGCGACGAGCACCGCGACGACGCCGGGGAGTGCCGCGATGCGCGCGCGGTCGACGGCGACCAGGCGCCCATGCGCTATCGGTGACAGGCCGAGCGCCGCATGCAGCGTCCCCGCGAGCTCGGGCAGGTCGTCGACGTACGGGGCGGCGCCGGCGACGTGGAGGTGCGCCGACTCGTGCGGCAGCGAGGCGCCGACGGCGGTGTCGGTCGGGAGTGGCGCGCCGGCATCGTTGTCGGCGGGATGCAGCCACTGCGGGTCGAGCGAGCGATTCACGGCGTTGCCTCGGCACGCGCGGCCGGGAGGACGTGCGCCATCGTGCTCCAGACGCTCGACGTGCTCGCCGCCAGCGGCGCATCCCGCCGCGTCTCGAGCCAGAAGCGCTTGAGTAGGTTCTGCGCGACCTGCATGCGGTAGACGGCGCTGGCCCGCATGTCGGTGAGAGGAACGAAGTCGCTCGCGAGCGCGGCCTGCGCGGCCCGGACCGTCGCCTCGTCCCAGGCCTGCCCGACGAGCGCGGCCTCGGCGCGCGCGGCCCGCTGCACCGTCGCCGCCATGCCGCCGAAAGCGAGGCGCGCGGCGGCGACCCGGCCGGCGCCTTCGAGCTCGATCGCAAGCCCGGCGCAGACAGCGGAGATGTCGCAGTCGAAACGCTTCGAGATCTTGTACGCGCGCACCGTGGCGCGCGAGTCGAGCGGCAGCTCGATCGCCTGCACGAACTCGCCCGGTGCGAGCAGGTTCTTCATGTATCCCGTGTAGAAATCGGCGAGGCGAACGCGCCGCACCGTCGCGCCGCGGCGCAGCACGAGACTGGCGTCGAGCGCCATCAGCACCGGTGCCGAGTCGCCGATCGGCGAACCGTTCGCGACGTTGCCGCCCATCGTGCCGGTGTGGCGCAGCGGCACGCCGGCGAAGCGCAGCCAGATTTCGGCGAGGCTCGGCCAGCGCGCCACGAGGGCGCGCCACGCGTCCTCGAGCGTCGCCGCGGCGCCGATCGAGAGGACGCCGTCGCGCGCGTCGATCCGCTTCAGCGCGTCGACGCCGCCGATGTAGACGAGGCGCGGCAGGTCGCGGAACATCTTGTTGACCCACAGGCCGATGTCGGTCGAGCCGGCGAGGATGCGCGCGTCGGGATGCGCGAGCAGAACCGCCGCGAAGTCGTCGAGCGAACGCGGCGCGACGAGCTCGGCGCCGTTCGCGGCGACGCTGTGCAGCGGCGGCGCTTTGGCCAGCGATGTGAGCGCGGCGACGACGGGCGCGGCGTCGAGCGGCGCGGTGGGCGCGTCGAACATGCGCTCGCCGGCATCGACGATCGGCCGGTAGCCGGTGCAGCGGCACAGGTTGCCCGACAGCTCGTCGGCGATCTGCTGACGCGTCGGCCGCGTGCCGCGCGCGCCGTGGTGCTGGTACGTCGCCCAGAGCGACATCACGAAGCCGGGCGTGCAGAAGCCGCATTGCGAGCCGTGGCACGCGACCATCGCCAGCTGCGCCGGATGCAGCTCTCCACCCAACCCCTGGAGGTCTTCGACGGTGAAGAGCGCCTTGCCGTCGAGCGTCGGCAG
>JBDSLQ010000159.1:0-5849 GCA_039916285.1 Caldimonas sp. | reverse complement strand
TTCTCCGACGGCGGCAAGGCGGTTCGCTTCGATGAGAAGGACGTTCGCTCGATGGGCCGGCTTGCCCGCGGCGTTCGCGGGATGGCGCTCGATCCGTCACAAAGCGTGATCGCAATGCTCGTCGCCGAAGACGAGTCGCAGAGCGTCCTCGCCGCGACCGAGAACGGCTACGGCAAGCGCACCAGCATCGTCGAGTACACGCGCCACGGCCGCGGCACCAAGGGAATGATCGCGATCCAGCAATCCGAACGCAACGGCAAGGTCGTCGCCGCGACGCTGGTCCGGCCCGACGACGAGATCATGCTCATCACCGACAGCGGCGTGCTGGTCAGGACGCGGGTCGCCGAGATCCGCGAGCTCGGCCGGGCCACGCAAGGCGTGACGCTGATCGCGCTCGACGACGGCGCCCGCCTCACCGGTCTGCAGCGCATCGTCGAGAACGACGCCGTCCTCGACGCGGCGATCGCCGATGCCGCCGGCGACACGCCGGCCCCGGACGGGGAAGGATCATGACCCGCCTCATGGGCCCCGGGCTGATCGCCCTCGCGGCGCTCGCTCTTGCCGGCATCGCCGCTGCGCAAACGGCCACGCCGGCCAAGAAGGAGCTCGTCCAGCGCCTGCTCAAGCTGCAGCAAAGCGACATCGAGGGCTTCGCGCGCGCCGTCGTCGAGCGCCCCGCTGCGCAGATGATGCGCGAAGCCGGCCTCGCCTTGCAGCAGCAGACGACCCTGCCGCAGGAAAAGCGCGAGGCCGCAGGCAAGGCGATCGAGGCCGAGGTTAAGAAGTACGTCGACGAGGCGTACCCCATCGTTCGCGATCGCGCCGTCAAGCTCGCGCCGGCGACGATAGGCGCGGTCTTCGAAACGAAGATGAGCGAGGAAGAGCTGAAGCTGCTGATCGGCTGGCTCGAATCGCCGACCGCGAAGAAGTATCAGCAGCTGGGCGTCGAGCTGCGCAACAACTTCAGCCAGAAGCTCGTCGCCGAAATGCCGGCGGTGCTCGACCCGAAGCTGCAGGCCCTCGACGGCCGGATCCGCACGATCCTGGGCGTCGGCCCCGCGAACGCGGCCGCGGCCGGACCCGCTGCGCCGCCACCGGCCCGGCCCGCGAGCAAGTAGTCGGTCGCGCATGCCCGCATCGCCCCCGCCGGCTGCCGACATCGGATCGCTGCGCGGGCGCATCGACGCGATCGATCGCGAGCTGCTGGGCCTCCTCAATCGGCGCGCTGAAGTCGCGACCACGATCGGCGCGCTGAAGCGTGCCGAGGGCTCGCCGGCGTTTCGTCCGGAGCGCGAGGCGGCGGTGATCGACGCTCTCAAGGCGGTCAACGCCGGCCCGCTGCCGGCTGCGAGCGTCGCGCCGATCTGGCGGGAGATCATGTCGGCGTGCCGCTCGCTCGAGACGCCGACCCGGGTCGCCTACCTCGGCCCCGCCGGGACCTTCAGCGAGCTCGCCGCGCTCGGCTATTTCGGCTCGTCGATCGTGCGCCTGCCCTGTGCCAACGCCGACGAGGTCTTCCACGCCGCGAGCGCCGGCGCCGCCGATTTCGGCGTCGTGCCGGTCGAGAACTCGAGCGAGGGCGTGGTGACGCGCTCGCTCGACCTGTTCCTGACCACGCCGTTGACGATCGTCGGCGAGACCAGCCTGTACGTCCGCCACAACCTGCTGCGCAGGGTCGATTCGCTCGATGGCGTCGCCGCGGTGTGCGCGCATCCGCAGGCGCTCGCGCAGTGCCATGCCTGGCTCAGCCATCACCTGCCGAACGCGGAGCGCCGCCCGGTGGCGAGCAACGCCGAAGGTGCGCGCATGGCCGGCCTCGAGCCGACGCTCGCCGCCCTCGCCAGCGAGCGCGCGGCGAGCGAGTACGGTCTTTTCAATGTCGCGCCGGCGATTCAGGACGACGCCCACAACCGCACCCGCTTCGCAATCGTCGCCCATCCCGGCAGCCACCCGCAGCCCAAGGCCTCCGGTCATGACTGCACGAGCCTCGTCGTGTCGGTCGCGAACCGGCCGGGGGCAGTGCACGACATGCTGCAGCCCCTGAAGGCGCACGGCGTGTCCATGACTCGTTTCGAGTCGCGGCCGGCGCGCTCGGGCCAGTGGGAGTACTACTTCTACGTCGATCTCGACGGCCACCCCGACCAGCCCAACGTCGCCCTCGCGCTGCAGGAGCTGCACCAGGCGTGCGCCTTTTTCAAGCTGCTCGGCACCTATCCCGTCGACTCTCACTAGCGTCTCCATTCGATGTTCGAACAACTCGGCGTGATCGGCTGCGGCCTGATGGGCGGCTCGTTCGCGCTCGCGTTGAAACGAGCCGGCATGGTTCGCCGCGTCATCGGCTACAGCAAGTCTCCGTCGACCACGGAGCAGGCCAAGCGGCTCGGCGTCATCGACACCGCGGCCGAATCGGCACTGCTCGCGGTCTCGGGCTCGGACATCGTCCTGCTCGCCGTGCCGGTCTCGGCGACGGAGGCGACGTTCAAGGCGATCCGCCACCTCATCGAGCCGAGCACGCTGATGATGGACGTCGGTTCCACGAAGCGCGACGTCGTCGATGCCGCCCGGCGCGTCCTAAAGGATCGCATCGTCTCGTTCGTTCCCGCCCACCCCATCGCCGGCAAGGAAGTGTCGGGAATCGCCCACGCCGACGCGTCGCTCTACCAGGGCCGCCAGGTGATCCTGACGCCGCTCGCCAAGACTTCTCCCGAGCTCATCCAGAAGGCGACCGACGCCTGGGCGGCGATCGGCTCGAACGTGCTGCGCATGACGCCCGAGGATCACGACGCCGCCTTCGCGGCGGTGAGCCACCTCCCGCACATCCTCGCTTTCGCCTACTTCAACTCGGTCTCGCGCCAACCCGCCGGCCGCGACTATCTTTCGCTGGGCGGCCCGGGCTTTCGCGATTTCACGCGCATCGCCGCGAGCAACCCCGCGGTCTGGCGCGACATCCTGATGGCCAACCGTGAAGAGATCCTGAAGCAGACACAGCGCTTTCGCCACACGCTCGACGCCATGGAGCACGTCATCAAGACCGGCAACACGGAAGCGCTCGAGGCCCTGGTGCGCAGCGCCAGCGACGCACGCGCCGGCTGGCAGATGAATTCGGCGACGCCCCACACGCATCGCTGAGCCGGGCGCCACGCCAGTACGCGCAGCGCCCGCGATGTTCACGACCCGATTCCTCGACGTTCCGCCGCTGCGCGGCATCGCCGGCACGGTGCGCGTGCCGGGCTCGAAGAGCATCTCCAACCGCGCGCTCCTGCTCGCCGGCTTCGCCGCCGGAACGACGAACATCTCCGGCCTGCTGCACTCCGACGACACCCAGGTGATGCTGGAAGCGCTGACGCAGCTCGGCTGCCGCATCGAGGGCGAGCGCGACGAGGTCGCCGTCACCGGCCTGGGTGCGCGGCCGCTGACGCAGCAACTGATCTTCTGGCTCGGCAATGCCGGCACGGCGATGCGGCCGCTCGTCGCCGCCCTGGCGCTCGGTGCGGCGCGCGGCGCGCGTTTCGAGCTCCGCGGCACGCCGCGCATGCACCAGCGGCCGATCGGCGACCTCGTCGATGCCCTGCGCTCGCTGGGCTGCGCGATCGAGTACCTGGAGCAGCCCGGTTTCCCGCCGCTCGTCGTCCATCCGCCGCCGGCCCCGCTCGACGTCGACCGGCCGATCGTCGTCCGCGGCGACGTCTCGAGCCAGTTCCTCACCGCTCTCCTGCTCGCGCTGCCGCAGCGCGCCGGCAGCGCCGGTGCCGTCGTCGAGGTCGAGGGCGAGCTGATCTCGAAGCCCTATGTCGACATCACCCTCCGACTGCTCGAGCGCTTCGGAGTCGCCGTCGAGCGCGACGCATGGCGGCGCTTCCGGGTGTCGGCGCCGGACGGTCTTCGCTCGCCCGGCCGCTTCGTCGTCGAGGGCGATGCCTCCTCGGCGTCGTACTTCGTCGCTGCCGCTGCGATCGCCGCGCGAGGGGAACCCCTGCGGATCGAGGGCGTCGGCAGCGATTCGATCCAGGGCGACATCGCCTTCGTCGAGGCAGTCCGCGCCATGGGCGCGACTATCGACGCCGAGCCGCACGCGCTGACGGTGCGGCGCGGCCGCTTCCCGCTTGCGCCGATCACGCTCGACTGCAATCACATTCCCGATGCGGCGATGACGCTGGCGGCTCTGGCGCTGTTTGCGTCCGGCCCGTCACGGCTCGACAACATCGCCAGCTGGCGCGTCAAGGAAACGGACCGGCTGGCGGCGATGGCCGCCGAGCTGCGCAAGCTCGGCGCGGCCGTCGTCGAAGGCAACGACAGCCTCGCCATCACGCCGCCGTCGCGCTGGCGGGCGGCAGCGATCGAGACCTACGACGACCACCGGATGGCGATGGCGATGGCGCTCGCCGCCTTTCACGGCGCTTGCGATCCGGACCTGCCACTGCCGGTACGGATCGGCGATCCGCACTGCGTCGCCAAGACCTGGCCCGATTACTTCGAAGCCTTGTTCAGGGTCGCTTCGGCCGTGCCGGGCGCGATCCCGGTGCTCACCATCGACGGCCCGACGGCGTCGGGCAAGGGCACGCTGGCGAGCGCCGTCGCCGCCGAGCTCGGCTACGTGCTGCTCGATTCGGGCGCCGTCTACCGCGCGGTCGCCATCGCGGCGCTGCAAGCCGGGGTCGAGGCCGAAGACGAGGCCGGACTCGAGGAGCTGGCGCAATCGATGGACTTGCGCTTCGTCGCCGGCCGCACCTTCCTCGCCGGTGCCGACGTCAGCGACTCGCTTCGCCTCGAGGCGGTCGGCGCCCTCGCCTCGCGCATCTCGGCCTTCCCGGGTGTGCGCCGCACCGTCCTCGGCGTCCAGACCGCATTTCGCCGCCTGCCTGGGCTCGTTGCCGACGGCCGCGACATGGGCACCGTCGTCTTCCCGAGCGCCGAGCTCAAGGTCTTCCTCACCGCGAGCGCCGCCGAACGCGCCGAGCGGCGGTACAAGCAATTGATTTCAAAGGGTATTTCCGCTAATATCGACAGTCTTCGTGCCGACCTCGAGGCGCGCGACGCTCGCGACATCCATCGCAGCGCATCGCCTCTGAAGCCAGCTGAAGGCGCGTTCCTTCTGGACAATTCGGCCTTGACGATCGAAGCATCGGTCGCCGTCGTGCTCGAGGCCTGGGAGAAGCGCCGGCCTTTCGACCGACCGCAGGTCTGAAGACCGATTCCTGCGCCGCCGCTTACCCGCCTCGTGCCTCCTGGCACACCGAAGCGTCGGTCTCTGAAACCCAACCCGCGGCCTTTTTGCCGCACGGAAATCCAAGTCACATGACCCAAGCTCAAGTTGCCGCGCCGCGTGCGCCCGAAACCTTTGCGCCCGATTCCTTTGCCGCGATGTTCGAGGATTCGCTCAAGAAGGCTGAGATGCGCAGCGGTGAGGTCATCACCGCCGAAGTCGTCCGCGTCGAGCACAGCTTCGTCGTCGTCAATGCCGGCCTCAAGTCGGAAGCCTACGTTCCGATCGACGAATTCAAGAACGACCAGGGCGAGCTCGAAGTCCAGCCCGGCGATTTCGTCTCGGTGGCGATCGACGCGGTCGAGAACGGCTACGGCGACACCATCCTCTCGCGCGACAAGGCCAAGCGCCTCGCGTCGTGGCTCTCGCTCGAGAACTCGCTCGAGTCGGGCGAGTTCGTCACCGGCACCGTCAACGGCAAGGTCAAGGGCGGCCTGACCGTCCTCGTCAACGGCATCCGCGCCTTCCTGCCGGGATCGCTCCTCGACACGCGTCCGGTCAAGGACATGAGCCCGTTCGAGGGCAAGACGATGGAGTTCAAGGTCATCAAGCTCGACCGCAAGCGCAACAACGTCGTGTTGTCGCG
>JBDSLQ010000158.1:0-14028 GCA_039916285.1 Caldimonas sp. | reverse complement strand
CCGCGTATCCCGAGTGGATGTGGAACACCGTGCTGGTCTCGGTGGTCGCCACCTTCTTCTCGCTCGCCTGCTCGGTGTTCGCCGCCTACGCGATCGAGCGGCTGCGCTTTTCCGGCGCCAAGCAAGTCGGCCTCTCGATCTTCCTCGCCTACCTGGTGCCGCCGTCGATCCTGTTCATCCCGCTGGCCGCGATCGTCTACCAGCTCGGGCTCTTCGACACGCGCTGGGCCCTGATCCTCACCTACCCGACGTTCCTGATCCCGTTCGCGACATGGCTCCTGATGGGCTACTTCCGCTCGATCCCGTTCGAGCTCGAGGAGTGCGCCCTCATCGACGGCGCGAACCGTTGGCAGATTCTGACCAAGATCATCCTGCCGCTGGCCGTGCCGGGACTCATCTCGGCCGGCATCTTCGCGTTCACGCTGTCGTGGAACGAGTTCATCTATGCGCTCACCTTCGTGTCGTCGTCGGAGATCAAGACCGTGCCGGTCGGCGTCGTCACCGAGCTGGTCGAGGGCGACGTCTACCACTGGGGCGCGCTGATGGCGGGAGCGCTTCTCGGCTCGCTGCCGGTGGCGTTCATCTATTCGTTCTTCGTCGAGTATTACGTGTCGGGCCTGACGGGCTCGGTCAAGGAATAGCGCAGGAATCCTGAATGAGCGACGCCAGCAAGCCGCGCAAGCGCCCCGACCAGCTGCGCAGCCAGCAATGGTTCGGCCGCCAGGACCGCGACGGGTTCGCCTACCGCAGCTGGGTCAAGGGCAAGGGCGTCCCCCACGACCAGTTCGACGGCCGGCCGGTGATCGGCATCTGCAACACCTTCAGCGAGCTGACGCCGTGCAACTCGCACTTCCGAACGCTGGCCGAGCAGGTCAAGATCGGTGTCTACGAGGCCGGCGGCTTTCCGCTCGAATTCCCGGTCATGTCGCTCGGCGAGACGCTGCTCAGGCCGACGGCGATGCTCTATCGCAACCTCGCCAGCATGGACGTCGAGGAATCGATCCGCGGCAACCCGATCGACGGCGTCGTCCTGCTGATGGGCTGCGACAAGACCACGCCTTCGCTCGTCATGGGCGCCTCGAGCGTCAACCTGCCGACGATCGGCGTCTCCGGCGGGCCGATGCTGAACGGCAAGTGGCGCGGCCAGGAGCTCGGCTCCGGCACCGGCGTGTGGAGCATGAGCGAGCAGGTGCGCGCCGGCACCCTGAAGCTGCAGGACTTCTTCGACGCCGAGAGCTGCATGCACCGCAGCCACGGCCATTGCATGACGATGGGAACGGCGAGCACGATGGCTTCGATGGTCGAAGCGCTCGGCCTGGGCCTCCCGGGAAACGCGGCCTACCCGGCGGTCGACGGCCGCCGCAACGTGCTGGCACGAATGGCCGGCCGGCGCGTGGTCGACATGGTCCACGAGGACCAGAAGCTTTCGACCATCCTGACGCGTGCGGCGTTCGAGAACGCCATCGTCACCCTGGCGGCGATCGGCGGCTCGACCAATGCCGTGATCCACCTGATCGCGATCGCGGGCCGGCTCGGCGTCGAGCTCGGCATCGACGACTTCGACCGGATCGCGAGCGAGCTGCCCTGCCTCCTCAACCTGCAGCCTTCGGGCAAGCACCTGATGGAAGACTTCTGCTACGCCGGCGGCCTGCCGGTGGTGCTGAAGGAGGTCGGCCATCTCCTGCACCTCGACGCCGTCACTGCCAACGGCAAGACGATGGGCGAGAACATCGAAGGCGCCGAGAACTTCAACAGCGAGGTGATCAAGCCGTTCGATGCGCCGTTCAAGGCGCACGCCGGCATCGCCGTGCTGCGCGGCAACCTCGCGCCGCGCGGCGCGATCATCAAGCCGAGCGCGGCGACGCCGGCGCTGATGGTGCATCGCGGCCGCGCCGTCGTCTTCGACTCGATCGAGGAGTTCCACTCGCGCATCGACGACGACAGCCTCGACATCGACGAGACCTGCGTGATGGTGCTGCGCAACTGCGGCCCCAAGGGCTATCCGGGGATGGCCGAGGTCGGCAACATGCCCTTGCCACCGAAGGTGCTTCGGCGCGGCATCACCGACATGGTCCGGATCAGCGACGCGCGCATGAGCGGCACGGCCTACGGCACGGTCGTCCTGCACACCGCGCCCGAGGCAGCCGATGGCGGGCCGCTCGCCGCGGTGCAGAGCGGCGACTTCATCGAGCTCGACGTGCCGAACCGGCGCCTTCATCTCGACATCGGCGAGGCCGAGCTCGCGGCTCGCATGAGCCGCTGGCAGCGGCCGCCGCCGCCGCTCTCGAGCGGTTACTGGAAGCTCTACGTCGATCACGTGCTGCAGGCCGACCAGGGTGCCGACCTGGACTTCCTGGTCGGCCGGCGCGGCGTGTCCGTGCCGCGGCCCGGCGAGCCCGACGATCAGGGCGGCGCATTCGTTCCACGCGACAACCACTGAGTCCCCGCCCCGCGTTCGCAGGGGGCGGATCGTGCAGCGATGGCAGCTGAGGGACGCGCCTGACAGGGGGTGCGGGAGTTCTCCGACCCCGGCGGAGCGCGCGCCGGCCGATGATGCTGCGGTCATTCGACCGAAGGAGACACGATGTTCACGAAACTCAAAACCGTCACCTTGCTGGCAGTCGCCTCGGCGACGATTTCGGTGTCCGCGATCGCGGCCCCGTACGTCGACGTCCGCATCGCACCGCCGCCGCCGCGCCAGGAGGCCGTGCCCGTGGCTCGGCGAGGGCACGTCTGGGTTCCCGGCCACTGGGATTGGCGTGGCCGCCGCCACGTCTGGGTGAACGGCCACTGGGAGCGTACGCGTCGCGGCTACGTGTACCGCTCGCCCGAGTGGGTGCAGGACGGCGATCGCTGGCGCCTGCGCCGTGGCCAATGGGCACGCGGTGACCGCGACGGCGACGGAATCCCCAACGCCCTAGACAGCCGCCCGAACAACCCGCGCCGGCCCTAGGGCAGCGGGGCGGCCGGCCTAGAAGCCCGAGCCGGGCTGCGCCACGAAGGCGATTTCCTCGGCCGTCGACTGGCGGCCGAGGATCTCGTTGCGATGGGGGAAGCGGCCGAAGCGCTCGATCACCGCACGATGACGATGTGCGTAGTCGAGCAGGTCGGCCTGCGCCGGCGCTTCGGCGGCGAGACGGCTGAAGAGGCGAATCGCCTCGTCCTGCATCGCCAGTCCTTCGGCGTGCTCGAAGGGCAGGTAGACGAAGCCGCGCATCACCGGCAGCAGCGTCTCGTCCTGGCGCGACCCCACCATCCGGCTCGCAGCGGCGAGCGCCCGAGAGTCGCCGGCGAACGATCGCGCGCTGCCGCGAAAGGTATTGCGGGTGAATTGATCGAGCAGAAGGATCTGCGCCAGCGCCGGGCGCGGCGCAGCGGCCCAGCCGTCGAGCTCGCCACGAAGCGCTCGCTCGACGAGCGCGCCGAAGCGCTCGCGAATGGCATCGTCGAAGGCCTTGTCCTTGGCGAACCAGGCCTTGCGCGCGTGCCCGTATTCGGCGCCGTCGGGCGGGCCGAACCAGAAGTCGAGCACGGACTCGGCTTCGCCGAACGACGCGTCGCTCATGACGGCGACGCCGACAGCCGGCGTGGATGGATCTCCACCGAGCGATCACCGTCGGCGACCCATACGATCCCGTCCTGCCGATTGACCTGGAGCTGCATGTTGCGTCGGGCCAGCAAGGCGAGCTCCCGGCTCTGCTCGGAGGGCACCAGCCAGGCGTCGACGTTGCCGCCGCGCGCGACCCGGCTCGAAAGCCCTGCCCACCACGCGGGCGCGCCGTGGCTGAAAGCGTAGACGCTGACCCTATCGGCGCGGCCGCTCGCCTTGACGAGGCGGCGCTCCTCCGGCTGGCCGACCTCGATCCAGTGGACGAGCCGGCCGGTCAGGTCCTTCTGCCAGAGCTCCGCCTCTTCGGGCTCCCACATCCCCTTGGCGAAATCGAGCGTGCCCGCGCTGTCGTCCGGGGGCACGTTGAGCGTGAAGGCGAGCAGGCGGATCATCATCCGCTCGTCGGTCTCGGAAGGATGTCGTGCGAGGGTGACGAGGTGATCGCCGTAGACTGAGCGATCGACGTCGGCGAGCTGGACGGCGGCCTTGCAGACGGTCGCTTTCTGGGCCATCGGCCGACTGTGCCACAGCACGCCACAATGACGGCTCAGCATCGAGAGCGCACCGTCATGAGCATGAAGAAATCCGACCTCGACAAGCAGCTCGGCAAGAAGGTCGGCGGGCAGATGAAGGTGGCCGGCGCGGCGGGCCGCTTCGGCCAGGGCGCGAGCGAGGTCGTCGACCGGCGCGAGCAGCGCCGCGTCGATGCCGCCGCCGGGCTGGTGCCTTTCGCCTGCAAGCTGCCGGCCGACCTGGCCGCGAAGCTGCGCGAGAAGAGCGCCGGCCACGCCGAGGGCATCAACGGCCTGGTCGCGGAGCTGTTGCAGAAGGCGCTGAAGTGAGAAACGCCGGGGACGAATGAGCGGGCCGGCCTTCGATCTCTTCATCATCGGTGCCGGCAGCGGCGGCGTGCGCGCCGCGCGCATGGCGGGCCAGCGTGGTGCGCGCGTCGCCGTCGCCGAGGACGCCGCCCTTGGCGGCACCTGCGTCAACCTCGGCTGTATCCCGAAGAAGCTGTACAGCTTCGCCGCGCACTATGCCGAGAGCTTCGAGGAGGCGCATGGATTCGGCTGGAGCGTGGGTGCTTCCTCGTTCGACTGGGAAGTGCTGAAGGCCAACCGGCGCACCGAGATCAGCCGCCTCAACGACGTCTACGGCCAGCTGCTCGCGGCTGCCGGCGTGACCTTGCTGCGCGGCCGGGCGCGCGTCGTCGCTCCCAACGAGGTCGAAGTCGACGGCATCCGCCATGCTGCCGAGCGCATCGTCGTGGCGACTGGCGGCTGGCCGGTCGCCGCCGGCGTGCCGGGCGGCGAGCGCGCCATCAGCTCGAACGAGATCTTCGACCTCGCGCGCTTCCCGGAACGGCTGGTCGTCATCGGCGGCGGCTACATCGCCTGCGAGTTCGCGTCGATCTTCAATGGCCTCGGCGCGCGCGTCACGCAGCTGTACCGCGGCGAGCAGATCCTGCGCGGCTTCGACCGCGACATCCGCAACCACGTCGCCGCCGAGATGATCAAGAAGGGCATCGACATCCGCATCGGTGCCGAGGTGCGCGCGCTCGAGACGGAGGCGGACGGGTCGACACGCGTCGTCCTGGGCGACGGCGGCGCAGTCGCGGCCGATGCCGTGCTGTCGGCGACCGGCCGCGTCCCCAACACGGCGGGCCTCGGACTCGAGTCCGTCGGCGTCGAGCTCGAGGTGAACGGCGCCGTTCGCGTCGACGACCGCTATCGCACCAACGTGCCCGGGATCTATGCGGTCGGCGACGTCATCGACCGGGTGCAGCTGACGCCGGTCGCGCTCGCCGAGGCGATGGCGCTGGTCGACGACCTCTACGGTGGCAAGGGAAGGCAGGTCGACTACCTGCACATCCCGACGGCTGTCTTCACGCATCCGAACATCGGCACGATCGGGCTCTCCGAAGAGGCGGCGCGCGGCCGCTTCGAGAGGATCCGCGTCTACCGCTCGGAGTTCAAGCCGCTGCGCCACACGCTTTCGAGAAGCAGCGAGCGGACCCTGATGAAGCTCATCGTCGACGACGCCAACGACCGCGTCGTCGGCCTGCACATGGTCGGCGCGGACGCCGGCGAGACCATCCAGGGCTTCGCGGTCGCGATGAAGGCGGGAGCGACCAAGGCGATCTTCGACGCCACGCTGGGGATTCACCCGACCGCCGCCGAGGAGTTCGTGACGATGCGCGAGCCGGTGGTGGCATCATCCTGACGATCCGCAGCCTCGACTTTCGATCATGCCTTGCACCTCCTTGCGCGCTGCGCCATGCCATGCCGCGCCAATCGTCGCTCTTGTCGCGGCGCTGCTCGCCACGAGCGCTCTCGGCGCCGACAAGAAACCGGCACCGCCCGCGCCCGGCCCGAAGACGGCGATCCTCACGCCCGAGCAGCTGCGCGACTGCCTGACGCGAAAGGAAAAGCTCGCCAGGGACACCGATGCCGTCGTCCAGGCGAAGACCGCCGTCGCCGCCGACAAGGCCGAGATCGAGCGCGGCGCCGCGGCGCTGGAAGAGCAGGCGACGACGCTCGATCGCACGAGCGAGGAGGCGGTGGCGAGCCACAACGCCAGGGTCATCGCGCGCAATGGCCAGGTCGATGCGTGGAAAGCGAAAGCGACTGCCTACAACAGCGACGCCGAGGCGGTCCTGGCCGCCAAGGAGGCGTACGAAAAGGGGTGCGCGAACCGGCGGTACGACGACCGCGACCTGACCGACCTGCAGCGCAGGAAATGAGCAACCCGTTGCTCGCGGACTGGACCGGCCCGTACGGGCTGCCACCTTTCGCCGACGTTCGCGCCGAGCACTTCGCGCCCGCCTTCGCTCGGGCGATGGCCGATCACCGCGCCGAGATCGATTCGCTCGCGGCGGCGAAAGCGCCCGCGACCTTCGCCAATACCGTGGCCGCCTTCGATCGCGCGGGCCGGCTGATGGATCGCATCGGCTCGCTGTTCCACAACCTGACGTCGAGCGAGACCTCGCCGGCGTTGCAGGCGGTCGAGCGCGACATGGCGCCGCTGCTGGCGGCGCACGAGAGCCGTATCTTCACCCACGCGGCGCTCTTCGCGCGCATCGACGCGCTGCACGAGCAGCGGGACCGGATCGGCCTCGACGCCGAGCAGCTCCGCGTCCTCGAGCGCTTCCACCTCGACTTCGTCCGCGCCGGTGCCAAGCTGGCGCCGGCCGGGCAGGCGCGCCATGCGGCGGTCATGCAGCGGCTCGCCGAGCTGACGACCTGCTTCGGCCAGAACGTTCTCGCTGACGAGAGCGCCTTTCGCCTGGTCCTGAAAGACGAGGCCGATCTCGCCGGCCTGCCGCCGTTCGCCCGCGACGCCGCGCGCGAAGCGGCACGCGAGCGCGGCATCGGCGAAGGTGCCCTGATCACGCTCTCGCGCTCGTTGATCGTCCCGTTCCTGACGTTCTCCGAGCGGCGCGATCTGCGCGAGCAGGCTTGGCGCGCCTGGACTTCGCGCGGCGAGCACGACGGCGCAAGCGACAACCGCGCCGTCGCGGCCGAGATCCTGCAGCTCCGGCTCGAGCAGGCGCAGCTGCTCGGCTACGGCAGCTTTGCCGACTTTGCCCTCAGCGACACGATGGCGAGCAGCCAGGCGGCGGTGACCTCGCTGCTCGAGCAGGTCTGGCAGCCGGCACGGGTGCGCGTCGACACCGAGCGCGAGGCACTCGAGGCGCTCGCGCTTTCGCGCGGCGAGAGCGGCGCGATCGAGCCCTGGGACTGGCGCTTCTACGCCGAGAAGGTGCGCCAGGTCCGCTTCGATCTCGACGAGGCGGAGATCAAGCCGTACTTTCCGCTCGAGAGGATGGTCGCCGCGGCGTTCGACTGCGCCGCGCGCCTGTTCGGCATCTCGTTCGTCGCCCGTCCCGACATCGTCGTCTACCACCCCGACGTCCTCGCCTACGAGGTGCACGGCGCGTCCGGGCCGATCGGCCTCTTCCTGCACGACAACTTCGCCCGCCCGACCAAGCGCAGCGGCGCGTGGATGAGCGCGTACCGTCTGCAGTCAAGGAATGGCGTCGCCGATGGAAGGCCGGTGCTGCCGATCATCGTCAACAACAACAACTTCGCAAAGGGTGCGCCAGGCGCGCCGACGCTGCTCAGCGTCGACGACGCGCGCACGCTCTTTCACGAGTTCGGTCATGGCCTGCACGGCCTGCTCTCCGACGTCACCTATGAGCGGCTCTCGGGAACCAGCGTCCTGCGCGATTTCGTCGAGCTGCCGTCTCAGCTGTTCGAGCATTGGCTCGAGGAGCCCGCGGTGCTCAAGCGTCACGCTCGCCACTACCAGACCGGCGCGCCGATCCCCGACGCGCTGATCGAGCGGCTGCACCGGGCGCGTCATTTCAATCAAGGCTACGAAACGGTGCGCTACGCCGCCTCGGCCCTGGTCGACATGGCGGTGCATGCGCGGACCTCGAGCGATCCGGTGGACGTCGTCGCCTTCGAGCGCGCCGAGCTGGCCCGGCTCGGCCTGCCCGCCGCGGTCGGCATCAACCATCGGCTGGTCCACTTCCAGCATCTCTTCTCCGGCTCGGGCTACGCCGCCGGTTACTACGTCTACCTCTGGGCCGAGGTGCTCGACGCCGACGGCTTCGAGGCGTTCATCGAGGCCGGCGATCCATTCGATCCCGCGGTGGCGCGGCGTCTGGCCCGATTCATCTACTCGTCGGGGAATTCGATCGAGCCGGGCCAGGCGTACCGCTCCTTTCGCGGCCGTGCCGCCGGACCCGAGCCGATGCTCAGGCAGCGCGGGCTGCTGGAGCCAGTCGCTGGCTAGGAGCCCGCGCTTCTAGCTCATTCGCCGGACGCGTGCTCCGCGGGGACGTCGGCACTGCTCTCCACCGTGCCGGGGAAGAGCCGGTTCAGCGCCGCGATGAACACCGAGAAGTCGATCGGCTTGGTCCAGTAGTCGGCAAAGCCGCTCGCAAGACCGCGCTCGATGTCCTCGCGCATCGCGTTCGCCGAGAGCGCGACGCACGGGATGTTGCGCGTGCGCGAATCGGCGCGCAGCTGGCGCAGCACCTCGTAGCCGTCGAAGTCGGGCAACTGCAGGTCGACGAGGACGAGGTCCGGCCGCAGCGAGAGGGCGCGCTCGACGCCCGCCGAGCCGGTCGACTCGGCGACCACCGTCAGGCCACCGACGGCGCGGACGAGCTCCTCGACGAGAAGAACGTTGACCGGGTTGTCCTCGATGTAGAGGACCGTGCCGCTGCGCTCCCTCGTCGTGGCGCCGTGGAGGGGGTCGGGCACGGTGTTCGGCGGGCCCGCGCCGCCCTCGAGCATGTCCGTTCGCGCCGTCGCCGGCAGCGTCACCGAGAACACGGTGCCCCCGCCCGGATCGCTCTCGACGTCGATGCGTCCGCCCATTCCGTCGACCAGCGCCTTGACGATCACGAGGCCGATACCGGTCCCCTCGATGCCCTCGCTCTCGACGCCGAATCGGTTGAACGGCTCGAACAGTCTGGCGATCTGCTCGGCGCTCAGGCCGCGGCCGGTATCACGCACCGAGACCATCGCCTCGCCCAGGGCGCCGTGCGATTCGACCCGCACCGTGCCGCCGCGCCGGTTGTATTTGATCGCGTTCGAGATCAGGTTGATCAGCACCTGCCGCAGCCGCGTCGGGTCGGCGTGGGCGACCCCTTCCGCCCGACCGGTCTCGAGCTCGATGCCGTGCTGCGACGCCAAGGATTGCAGGAGCGGCAGCGACTGGCGAATCAGCTCGCCGAGGTCGACCGGCTGAAGCGAGAGCCGGAACTCGCCGGCCTCGAGGCCCGACAGGTCGAGCACGTCGTTGATCAGCGAGAGGAGGTGGTCGCCGGCGGCACGGATGTGCTCGAGCTTGGCGAGCTGCGCCGGCTCGGCCGACTGGCGCGCCTCGATCTGCAGCAGCTGCGTGAAGCCGAGCACGGCATTGAGGGGCGTCCTCAGCTCGTGGCTCATGCGCGAGAGGAACTGCGACTTGGCCTGGATCTCGCGCTCGGCGAGGGCCGCCTGCTGGCGCGCGATCTCCGCGTTCTTGCTTTCGGTGATGTCCCAGTTGACGCCGACCCGGCGCGCCAGCCGGCCGGCGTCGTCGAGCACGGCGGCCGAGCGCGATGCGAGCCAGCGATAGCTGCCGTCGGGCAGGCGGACGCGGAATTCGTAGGCCACGGCCATCCGACCCGCCGGCGTGTCGGTCATCGAGTCGAAGACGATCGCGACGTCGTCGGGATGGACGAGCGCCATCCACTCATCGCGGCTCGGCGCCGATTCGCGTGGCGCGAGGCCGCGCAGCTGGAACATCTGTGCATTCCAGCGGCCGCAGCCGTCGACATCGGCTTCCCAGGTGCCGATGCCGGCGTGTCCCGTGATGAACGCGGCGCGCTCGCTGGCGTCGTGCAGCGCGTCGAGCGCGCGGTGTTGCTCGGTGACGTCCATGGCGATGCCGAGGACTCTGCGCGGGCCGGTGTGGACGCGGTCGATGTCGGCGCGCATGACGATCCAGCGAACGCTGCCGTCGCGGCGCAGCGCGCGCAGCTCGATGTCGAACGGTCGGTCGCCGCTCATGAGGTAGCCGTAGCCCTCCCGGCCGACGCGATCGCGATCGTCGGGATGAACGGAGTCGCGCAGCCAGCTTCCGAAGGTGGGCGGCTGCGGCGGCTCGCAACGGTCGAACAGCTGGAACATCTGCGCGTTCCAGTCTGCGCCGCCGGGGCCGGCGGTGGTCGTCCAGATGCCGACGCCGGCGGCCTGCGACGCGGCTTCGAGGCGGCGCGCGAGCTCTTCCGCGCTGCGCAGGTGCTCGACGCGCTCGGTCACGTCGAGCGCGACGCCGACGAAGGCGATCGCCTCGCCCTTGTCCGTGCGTTCGACGACGCGCCTCGTCAGCACGTAGCGCCAGCTGCCGTCGCTGCGCCGATAGCGCGCTTCCATGTCGGTCGGCTCGCTCGACGCGAGCGCCTTCTCGGCTGAAGCGAGGACCAGCGGAATGTCGTCGGGATGGATGAACGAGCGCACTTCGTCGATCGACAACCCCTCCGGGCGCGGGGGAAGCCCGAGCAGCTCGAACGCCAGGTCGCTGTAGTGCATGCGCCCGGTGCGCAGGTCGTGGCGCCATATCGCGATCTTGCCGAGGTCGACGGCGAGCTCGAGCTGGGCGTTGACGTCGCTCAGCGTGCGCGCCGCGGCGAAGGCCTCGGTGTCGTCCATCATGACGCCGAGGGCGCGATCAGGGGTGCCGCGCGCGCCGTTCTTGACCTCCCACTGGGAGTGGATCCAGCGCGTCTTGCCGTCCGGGTGGGTGACGCGATAACGCTGCGCGTAGCGACCTGACCGCCGCGTCGAATCGGCATACGACAGGCGGGCGCGGTCCTCCGGATGGATGCGCTCGATCGCGTCGCTGTAATTCGGCGTTGGCGACGCCGGATCGAGGCCCCAGAAGCCGAAGACGTGCTTGTCCCAGCGGCCTTCGCCGGACGGGATCTCGCGCTCCCAGATGCCGAGCCGGCCGAACTCCTGCGCGAGATCGAGCAGCTCTTCCTGGCGCGCCGCCCGTGCCGCCAACGAGCGCTGTCGCGTCACGTCGGCGAGTGCCCAGACGATGCGGCCGCCGACGCGCGCCGAGCGGACGTCGACCCAGAAAGACTCGCCCGCCGGCCCGCGCAGCTGGAGCACGCCGCTGTCGCTGCCTTGCGAGCTGAGCATGCGCGCGAACGACAGCCGCGCCTCGGAGCCCGAGGCGCCCGGGATCGTGAAGTCGAGCAGCGTCGCCGCGGCGCGCCCGGCGTAGCCGGTCGCGGCGGCGAAGCGCGCGTTCGCCCAGACGAGGGTGCCGGTCGCATCGGTCAGCGCGAGCATGTCGCGGCTCAGCGCGACGAACGCCTGCAGCAGCTCGTCCGGCAGGGCCGGGTGGCCCGGCTCGTGCACCGCGTCGGTCATGCGGGTCGGGCCATCTCGAGTGTCGGTCGGCCTCAGCCCGGCGCGACCTGCAGGACGAGCTTGCCGAAGTTCTCGCCGCGGAAGAGCTTCAGCAACGACTCCGGGAACGTGTCGATCCCGACGACGATGTCTTCGCGGCTCTTCATCCTGCCGTCTTTCAAGTACGTCGCCATCTCGGCGATCGCCTGCGGGAAGCGCTCGGCGTAGTCGAACACGACGATTCCTTCCATGCGCGCGCGGTTGACGAGCAGGGACAGGTAGTTGGCGGGGCCCTTGACCGGCTCGGTGTTGTTGTACTGGCTGATCGCGCCGCAGATGACGATGCGTGCGCGGTGGTTGAGCCGCGTCAGGACGGCGTCGAGGATCTCGCCGCCGACGTTGTCGAAGTAGATGTCGACGCCTTTCGGGCAATGCGCCTTCAGGCCTTCCTTGACCGGGCCGGACTTGTAGTCGATGCAGGCGTCGAAGCCAAGCTCTTTGACGACCCACTCGCATTTCGCCGGGCCGCCGGCAATGCCGACCGCGCGGCAGCCCTTGATCCTGGCGAGCTGGCCTACGGTCTGGCCGACGGCGCCGGCGGCACCCGAGACGACCACCGTCTCGCCGGGCTTTGGCTGGCCGACGTCCATCAGGCCGAAATAGCCGGTCATGCCGGGCATGCCGAGGACGTTCAGCCACTGCGCCGGCGCGGCGATGCGAAGGTCGACCTTGACGACCTCGCCGCGGCCGAGCTGGCGCTCGTCGAACGACGAGTATTCCTGCACCCCGAGCGCCGCGCTGACGTGATCGCCGATCGCGAACTTCGCGCTCTCGGAGGCGACGACGATGCCGATGCCGCCTGCGCGCATCACCTCTTCGATCCCGACCGGCGCGATGTAGCTCTTGCCTTCGTTCATCCAGCCGCGCATCGCCGGGTCGAGCGAGAGCATGAGCGTTTTGACGAGGATGGCGCCGGGCCCGGGCGGCGCCACCGGCTCGGCGGTGATGCTCCAGTCGGCGCGCACCGGCAGGCCCACCGGGCGGCGTGCGAGGCGGATCTGGTGGTTCGTGGTGCTGGCGAGGGCGGTCATCGGAACTCCGGTGGCGTCGGTGAATGGTAGGCCCTGGCGACAAAAAAAAGCCGCGGCGAACCGCGGCTTGGTTTCCCGGGCAAGCCCGGGCGGAGCGAGCCCCGATCAGGCGAGGACGCGAATGTTCGCGGCCTGCAGGCCCTTCTGTCCTTGCTTGACTTCGAATTCGACGCGCTGGTTCTCGGCCAGGGTCTTGAACCCGTTGCCCTGGATGTCGCGGAAGTGTGCGAAGAGATCGGCGCCGCCCGCGTCTTGCGCGATGAAGCCGAAGCCCTTGCTCTCGTTGAACCACTTCACGGTTCCGGTTTGGGTCGTCATAAAGAAATGTCCTGTCTACGATTGAAATGAATGCGCAGCAACATGCGGCGCATGCAGCGACACTCAAGAAACGATCAGGGGGATTTCAGTTGGCCCGCCGCGAGGACCGCGGGGGGTAGAACGAGAATCACGAACAACCACTGTCTTGCGTATAACTGTGCCGGTAATGTACACGACATGAGAGCAACGCGCCGCGGAGATCGCCATGAACCCACCTGCTGATCAATCATTCGAGCGCTCCTGGCAGCACGACGGCGTTCGCGTCGTCCCCGCCGATCGGCTCGATCCGAACACCGCGCAGACGCCGGGCATGGATCGCAAGGCGGCGATCAACTTCGCCCGCGTCGGCGCGCAGAAGCTGTGGGCCGGCACGGTCCACATCCATCCAGACGCGAAGACCGGCGCGCATCACCACGGGCCGCTGGAGAGCGTGATCTACGTCGTCAAGGGGCGCGCCCGCATGCGTTGGGGCAACGCGCTCGAATACACGGCCGAGGCCGGGCCGGGCGACTTCATCTACATCCCGCCCTGGGTGCCGCACCAGGAGATCAACGCGAGCCGCGACGAGACGCTGGAGTGCGTGCTGTGCCGAAGCGACGGCGAGGCGATCGCCGTCAACCTCGACATCGAGCCGGTCGAGCAACCCGAAACGGTGCGCTGGATCGATCCCACGCACCCCCAGGGCTGAGGCGATGAAAAAACTCGAGCTCGCCGTCCTCGACCAGTCGGTCTCGCTTGCGGGCAGCAGCGAGGACGCGGCGATCCGCGACACGCTCTCGCTCGCCGAGCACTGCGAGCGGCTCGGGTACTCGCGCTTCTGGCTGAGCGAGCACCACGGCCTGCCGACGATCGTCGGCAGCGCGCCCGAAATCCTGATGGCGGCAATCGCCGCGCGCACCATCAGGATCCGCATCGGCAGCGCCGGCGTCATGCTGCCGCACTACAGTGCCTTGAAGGTGGCCGAGCAGTTCCGCGTCCTCGAGGCGCTGGCGCCGGGCCGCATCGATCTCGGCGTCGGCCGCGCGCCGGGCGGCGACATGCGCACGGCGCGCGCCCTCAATCCCAACGCCGCGGTCGCCGCCGAGGATTT
>JBDSLQ010000157.1:0-6915 GCA_039916285.1 Caldimonas sp. | reverse complement strand
GCGGTGTCGCATCCGTCACGCTGGCGACGCGTCGCAGCAGGCGACTGGCAGACGCGCTGGTTCGACCGCTGGCAGCCCCTCGACCCGGCTGCGCCGGTCATTCACGTCAGTGCCTGGGAAGCCGAGGCGTATTGCCTGTGGGCCGGGCGCCACCTGCCACGCGCCGCCGAATGGGAATGCGCTGCCCGCGACCCGCGCTTCATCTGGGGCCGCGGCGTCTGGGAATGGACCGCCGACGCCTTCCTGCCCTACCCGGGATTTGCGGCCGGACCCTATGCCGAGTACTCCCGGCCGTGGTTCGGCGATCATCGCGAGCTGCGCGGCGGCGCGTTCGCGACCCACGAGCGCCTGCACGATCCTCGCTATCGCAACTTCTTCGTCGCCGACCGCAACGACGTCTTCGCGGGCTTTCGCACCGCGGCCCTTCAACGCTGAACCGAAAAAAGCGCTTTCATGACGACCTTCCGCCCGCTCCTGGCGGCCCTCGCCCTCCTCGCCGGCATCGGCGCGCCGACTTCGCTGCCTGCGCAAAGCGCCGGCGTGCTGCGCGTCTCGGCCATTCCCGACGAAGCGCCGACCGAGCTGCAGCGCAAGTTCAAGACGCTCGGCGACTACCTCAGGCAGGAAACCGGATTGGAGATCCAGTTCATCCCGGTGACCGATTACGCCGCCGTCGTCGAGAGCCTGGCGAGCCACAAGGTCGATCTCGCCTGGCTCGGCGGCTTCACCTACGTGCAGACGCGGCTTCGCACCAACGGCGGCGCCGTGCCCATCGTCCAGCGCGCCGAGGACGCCAGGTTCACGAGCCGCTTCATCGTCCCCGTCAACAGCACGGCGAAGACGCTCGCCGACCTGAAGGGCAAGACCTTCGCGTTCGGCTCGCCCTCGTCGACTTCGGGCAGCCTGATGCCGCGCTTCTACCTGCTCCAGGCCGGCATCGACCCCGAGCGCGACTTCAAGTCGGTCGCGTTCTCGGGCGCGCACGATGCCACTGTCGCCTTCGTCGCTGCCGGCCGCGCCGAGGCCGGGGTGCTCAACGCGTCGGTGCTCGACAAGCTGATCGAGAGCAAGAACCCGAACGCCGAGAAGGTGCGCGTGCTGGCGATCACGCCGACCTACTACGACTACAACTGGACGGTGCGGCCGGGCCTCGACCCGGCTTTGACGAAGAAGCTCAGCGACGCGTTCCTGAAGCTCGACCCCGCGAACCCGGCGATGAAGGAAATCATGGATCTGCAGCGCGCGAGCAGGTTCATCCCGACCCAGAACTCGAACTACGACGGCATCGAGGCGGCGGCGCGATCGGCCGGGCTCGTCAAGTAGGCCGTCGCCATGGGCCTTCGGCTGGAGGGCGCCGGGTTCGTCCACGACAACGGCAAGCGGGCGCTGCTCAACGTATCGCTCGGCCTCGGCGGTGGCGAGCGCGTCGCGGTGATCGGGCCCTCGGGCGCCGGCAAGACGACGCTCGTGCGCCTCCTCGGCACCTCGCTGAGGCCCAGCGAGGGATGCCTCTTCATCGAGAACAGCGATCCATGGCGGCTCGGCGCCGGCGCGCTGCGCCGGCTGCGCGCCTGCATCGGCGTCGTTCACCAGAGCCCGCCGATCCCGCCGCGGCTGCGCGTCGTCACCGCCGTGCTCGCCGGCCGCCTCGGCACGTGGCCGGCGTGGAAGGCGCTCGCTTCGCTCGTCGTGCCCGGCGACGCCGCCGGCGCGCGTGACGCGCTCGAGCGCCTCGATCTCGGCGACCGCGTCTTCGACCGCTGCGATCGCCTCTCGGGCGGCCAGCTGCAACGCGTCGGCATCGCCCGCGTGCTGTACCAGCGGCCCGCGGTCATCCTCGCCGACGAGCCGGTGTCGGCGCTCGATCCCGCGCTCGCCGACCTGAGCGTCGGCGCGCTCGTCGCCGAAAGCGAGACGCGCGGCGCGACCCTGGTCGCGTCGCTGCACGCGGTCGACCTCGCGCTCAAGTGGTTTCCGCGCCTGATCGGCATGAAGGGCGGCGAGATCGTCTTCGACCGGCCGACGGCGGCGGTGACGAGCGCCATGCTGCACGAGCTCTACGCCACCGAGGGCCGCGCGTTGCCGCAGCAGGGCGTCGATGCGCTCGACGACGATCGGCCCGCCAACGTCGTCGCGCTGAAGCGGCCGGGCTGTCAATGAACGTCGCCGCGGCGGCGATGGCTCGGCCGGTCGCGCCGCTGCGCGACCCGGCGGCGATGGCGCGCGCGACGGCGCTCGTCATCGCCCTCGTCGTCCTCTGGCCGCTGCTCGTGCTCGCCGAGTTCAAGCCGTGGCATCTCTTCGACGGCGGCAACCTGCAGGTGATGGCGAACTTCCTCGCCGGCTTCCTGCCGCCCCAGGCCGCGCCGGAGTTCCTCGCCCTGCTCTGGAAGGCGACGCTCGAGACGCTGGCGATCGCGACCGCCGGGATCGCGCTCGCCTTCGTCGTCGCCGTCCCGCTCGCCGTCGTCGCGACGCGCGCGCTGGCGGTCTCGCGCATCGGCCCCGGCCGCGGGCGCGCGCTCGGCGCGGCCGGGCGCGCCAGCGCGCGCGGCGTCCTCACCGTGCTGCGCGCGGTGCCGGAGGTGGTCTGGGCGCTGGTCTTCGTCCGCGCCCTGGGCCTCGGTCCGGGCGCCGGCGTCCTCGCCCTCGCGGTGACGTACGGCGGCATGCTCGGCAAGGTCTACACCGAGATCCTCGAGTCGGGCGACACGCGCTCGGCGCGCGCCCTCCTCGAAGCGGGCAGCCCGCGCCTGGGCGCGCTCTTCTACGCGCTCGTTCCGAGCGCCGCGCAGGAGCTCGCGTCGTACACGGTCTACCGCTGGGAGTGCGCGGTGCGTGCCTCGGTGGTCATGGGCTTCGTCGGTGCCGGCGGTCTCGGCCAGCTGATGGACCAGTCGATGAAGATGCTCAACGGCGGCGAGGCGAGCACGATCCTGCTCACCTTCCTGCTCCTCGTCGTCGTCGCCGACGCGATGAGCTCGGTCATCCGGCGCGTGCTGTCGTGAGCCTGGCACCGCCCCTGTCGCCGACGCGGCTGGCGCCGTGCTGGGGCTGCATCGGCCTCGCGCTCGGCGTCGTCGCCGCCGTGGTCGCCAGCTTCGCCTACCTCGCCGTCGACTACCGCCAGCTCTTCAGCGACGAATCGTTGCGGCTGATGGCGAAGTTCGTGGGCGAGTTCTTTCCCCCCGACGTGACGCCTGCGTTCCTCGCCAAAGCCGCCTGGGGCGCGCTGCAAACGTTCGCGGTGGCGGCGGTCGGCACCTTGCTCGCTGTCGTCTTCGGCGCGACCTTCGCGTTGCCCGCGGCCGGACGATTCGGCCTCGCGCCGCGCCTGGCGGCCCGCCTGGCGCTCAACTTCCTGCGCAGCGTCCCCGAGCTGGTATGGGCAGCGCTGATGGTGATCGCCGCCGGCCTCGGCCCGTTCGCCGGGACGCTCGCCCTCGCCTTGCACACGACCGGCGTGCTCGGCCGTCTCTACGCCGAGAGTCTCGAAAACGTTCCCCCCGCGCCGGAGCGCGCGCTTCGCGAAGGCGGCAGCGGCCGCATCGCCGCCTTCGCCTACGCGACGCTGCCTCTGGTCACTGCGCAAGGCGTCGCCTATGCGCTCTACCGCCTGGAGATGAACATCCGCATGGCGGCGGTGCTCGGCTTCGTCGGCGCCGGCGGCCTCGGCCAGCTGCTCTACTTCCACCTCTCGATCTTCCAGCAGGCGCAGGCGTCGGCGCTGCTGATCGCCATGTTCGTCCTGGTCTTCGCGGTCGATTCGTTCAGCGCGTTCGTGCGCGGGAGGCTGCTGCCGGCGCACGGCTGACATCGACCGCCGAAACCGCGCGCTCCGCGCGGTACCGCGCTCAGCGCGCGCTGACCGCCTTCTTGAACTGCGCCATCGTGTCGCGGATGACGACGTCCTCGTTGCTGACCATGTTGTCCTTGCCCTGGCCGGCGACGAACAGGCCCTCCTGCGTCTCGTAGTCGAACGCCTGCAGGACGAAGGAGCGGAAGCGATACCAGATGTCGATATGGCTGACATAGGTGAGACGGACGACCATCTTGTCGTTGCGCTCGCTGTCGGCGCCGACGACGCCGGCCTGGACCTTGGCGACGCCCTTGCTCGCGCTCTCGAGCGCGCCCTTGCGGTCGAACGCCAGCGCCGCGAACACGCCGGCGTCGGCAGCCTTGACGAAATCGAGCACCGGCACCGCCTTGATCGCGAAGTTGATGTTCTGCGGCAGCGCCCCGCCGGTCGCGCGCGACACCGCCGCCGGGTTGATGGTCTTGTTGACGACGCCGATGACGTTGCCGTCGCGGTCGAGCAGCGGCCCGCCGCTGTTGCCGGGCTGGATCTCGGCCGAGACCTGGACCTGCTTGTCGTCGTCGCGCAGGCCCGCCGTCGCCGAGAGCAGACCGCGCGTCATGCGCGCGCTGTTGCCGAGCAGGCGACTCATCGGATAGCCGATCGTCGAGACCTCCTCGCCCATCACCGCCGTCCGGGCGGCGGCGCGGAACGCAAGCGGCTGCGCGCCTTCGGGCAAGGGCTCGCGCAGCTTGAGAAGGGCGAGGTCGGCCTTCGCGTCGGCCTTGACCACGTCGGCGATCAGCCGCTTGCCGGCAAGCGTGACCGTCGCCTCCTTCTGCTCGCCCATCACGTGCGCGCAGGTCAGCAGCCAGCCGTTGCCGATGACGAAGCCGGTGCCCTGCGAGCCCTCTAGCGGCCGGGCCGGATCGACGACGCGGACGCGAAAGCCCATCGCCTCGATGTCGCTGGCGACACGCGGAACGATGCGCCGCGGGTCGTCCTTGGGCGGGATCAGGATCACCTCGCGGTAGACCTTGAAACTCTTCGCCTTGACGGCCTCGGACGGCTTGTCGTTGGTGATCAGCTGCGTCGACGCGGAGCACGCGGCGAGCGAGGCGGCGAGCGACAGGGCGGTGATGGAGCGGAGCGACATGACAGCGGCCGCGGAGAAAGACGAAAAAGATCCTAGCAGCGGCGTCCGCGAAGGATGCTGCCGTACATCAGGGCTGCGCGCCGGCGCGTGTCGGATAGCCGGCTTCGAGCCAGGACTTCATGCCGCCGTCGAGGGCGACGGCGCGCTGGAAGCCCATCGTTCTCAAAGTCGACGCGGCGAGCGTGGAGATGCGCCCGAACTCGCAGCAGGTGACGATGCGCGCGGTCGGATCGGGCAGCTCCTTGTCGACGCGCAGTTCGAGCTGGCCGCGCGGCAGGAGGCGAGCGCCGGGAATGTGGCCGGCTTCGTAGGCGTCCTTCTCGCGCACGTCCAAGACGACCAGCTCGTTGCCCGGGCTGTCGACGCGCGAGCGCAGCTCGGCCATGCTCATGAAGGGCACGCGCGCGGTCGCCTCGGCGAGCATCTCGCCGACCGTCTTGCCGCCGCTCATGTTGGTTCGCAAGGCCTCGGTCAGGTGGGTCGGCATCGACAGGTCGAGGCTTCTCATCATCTGCACGAAAGCCGCGCGGTCGCGCTGCTGCAGTCGCGGATTGGTCTCGAGCTCGGCGCCGATCGTCGAGTGGCCGCGCCCCTTGTAGTCGTGCGCGGGATAGACGAGCAGCGCCGGATCCAGCTTGAGCAGGCGCCCGAACAGGCTGTCGTAAAGCGCTTCGGGGTCGCCGGTCGGCAGGTCGGTGCGGCCGGTTCCGCCGATGAGCAGCGTGTCGCCGGTGAAGACCCGGTCTTCGCCCGCCAGGCACATCGAGTCGGCGGTGTGGCCCGGCGTGTGCAGAACCTGCAGGCGCAGCTTGCCGAGGACGATCGATTCGCCGTCGTCGACGCGCATGGCGATCCCGGGCGCAGGGCTGGCGCGATGCATCACCGTCATCGCGCCGAGCCGCTCCGCGATCCGGCTGGCCGCCGAGAAGTGGTCGGCGTGAGTGTGCGTGTCGATGACGAAGCGGATGCGCAGGCCGTCGCGCGTCGCCAGCGCGAGGTAGCGATCGGTCTGGCTGACCTCGGGGTCGATCAGCGCGCCCGCGCAGGTGTCGGCGCAGCCGATGAGGTAGGACTGGCATCCGCCGATGGCGACCTGCTCGAAGATCATGGCGCGCGCCCTCCCTGTCGTTGCATCCGTGCCAGCGCACGGCGGTCATCCTCCACATTGTTGCCGACAGCGCCGCGCTTTGGCGGCAAACTGGTAGCCGATGCGCGTCTTCATCAGCTACCGCCGCGACGACAGCATGGTGACTGCGGCGCTGCTCTATAAGGAGCTCGCCGGCCGCGCCGAGTTCGCCGATGCCTTCATGGACATCGACGACATCGGCTACGGCGACGACTTCATCGCCGCCATCGACAAGGCGCTGCTGGACGCGCAGGTCGTCCTCGTCGTCATCGGCCCGCGCTGGACCGAGATGCTGCAGGCGCGCCAGCGCGGTGACGATTGGGTGCGCCATGAGGTCGTGACGGCGCTGAAGCTGCGCGATGACGGCGCCCGGGCCGGCCGCCTGCGCGTGTTGCCGATCCTGATCGGCGGTGCGTCGCCGCCGCTGGAAAGCGCGCTCCCCGCCGACCTGGCGCCGCTGACGCGCCTGGGCATGCTCAAGTTCGACGAGCACGCGCTGAAGGCCAGCATCAACACCCTTCTCGAAGCGATCCAGGAGGAGGATTTCGAAGGCAGGGCGCGCCGCCTCCAGGAAGAGCGGCGTCTGCTCGAGGAAGAAGGCCGGCGCCTCGAGGCCGAGCGCAAGCGGCAGACCCGCGCGCGCATCGCCAGCGTCGGCGTCGCGTTCGCTCTCTTCCTTGGTGCCCTGGCGGGCGTGCTCGACTTCTTCGGTCTCGACGTGCGCGGCGCCAGCGCGACGATGCTGCTCGCCCGCTTCGTGGCGCCGGTGCAGCGGTGGAGCGGCGAGGTCGTGCTGGTCGGCATCGACGAGGCCAGCGAGCGCGCGATCGGCCGCAA
>JBDSLQ010000156.1:0-15781 GCA_039916285.1 Caldimonas sp. | reverse complement strand
GCTGGCCGGCGATGCGGTCGATGTCGCGCGCGAAGCGGTTATAGGCGATCACCGCCGGAATCGCCGCGAACAGGCCGATCGCCGTCGCGACGAGCGCCTCGGCGATCCCGGGCGCGACGGTGGCGAGGGTCACCTGCGTCATGTTCGACAGGCCGATGAAGGCGTGCATGATCCCCCACACCGTGCCGAACAGGCCGACGTAAGGCGATACCGAGCCGACCGAGGCGAGGAACGACAGGTTCGACTCGATCGCGTCGAGCTCGCGCTGGAAGCTCGCCCGCATCGCCCGGCGCGCGCCGTCGAGCAGAGCGCCGGAATCGACGACGCGCTTCTCGCGCAGCTTGAAGAACTCGCGCATGCCGGACGCGAAGATGCGTTCCATCGGCGCCTCGCCGACCTTCTTGGTCGCGTCGGCGTACAGGTCGTTGAGGTTGCGCCCGGCCCAGAACTCGCGCTCGAATTCATCGTTGGCGGCCTTGGTGCGACGCAGGCCGAACAGCTTCGAGAAGATGACTGTCCAGCTCGCGAGCGACGCCAGCATGAGCCCGGCCATCACCACCTGCACGATGATGCTGGCATGCAGGACGAGCGTGACGATCGAGAAATCCTGGTTCATCGATGAATGGCGAGGCGGATGTCGTTGGGGATGCGGCAGGGGCGGAAAGTTCCGAGCTCGACGCAGCCGATGCGGATCGTGCCCTCGGCCAGCAATTCACCGGCCCGCCGCGCCTCCTGCGCGATCTCGAGGCTGGCCTGGCCGAGGTGGACGACCGCGACGCTGACGTCGATCACGTCGTCGAGGCGCGCGGGGCGACGATACCTGAGCCGCGTCTCGGTGACGACGAAGGCGAGGCCGCCGTCGCGACGCAGGCTTTCCTGGCCGAAGCCGAGGCCACGCAGCCACTCGGTGCGCGCGCGCTCGAAGAACTTCAGGTAGTTGGCGTAGAAGACGATGCCTGCGGCGTCGGTGTCTTCCCAGTAGATGCGCATCGCGACGGCGAAGGGAGGGTCAACGCTTCGCCTCATCGCGCAGACGGGCGCGCGCACGCGGCGCGATTCGCCTCAGGGCGGAAGTTTCTTGTAGACCGGGCCCCAGACCGGGTGCCCGGACTCGGACTTGTCGAGCGCGAAGTTGCGGTCCGACTGGCGCGCGAGCTTGAACTCGGCCTCGCAATCGGCGAGACGGCCGGCCGCGCAGTGGATGAAGGCGAGCCGCTTGTGCGCCTCGGCGCGATCGCGCGGCGAGGCCAGGCCGGTAGCGAGGGCTTCGCGGAAAAAGCGATCAGCAGAATCGTATTGGGCGTCGTCATAGGCCTTCAGGCCGGAAAGCAGGGATCGTTCCGCGGGCCGGGTGCTGACGTCGATCAGGCCGAGCGGCGGCGCCGTGGCCTGCACGCAGGCGCTGAGCAGCCAGGGCGCCCATGCTAGCGCGAGCGATGCGCGGCTCACGAGCCGAACTTGTGGCGCAACGAGATCGTCTGCCCCGCCGTCACGTTGACCGAGGTCGTGAAGGGGGCGTAGTCGCCGTTGCGGACGACGATCTGGTGCCGCCCCTCGGCCAGCGTCAGTTCGGTGATCGGCGGCGCCGCGCCGGACGATGCGCCGTCGACCTCGACCAGGCCCCACGGGCTGATCGCGATCTTCACGGTGCCGGTCAACGGCGCGACCAGCCTGGCGGCGGCAGCGACGCGAGCGTCGTTCTCGCGCGCTTCGCGTTCGCGGCCTTCGCGTGCCTTGCGGTCCTTGGCGGTTTCGCGGGGCGTCGCCGTCGGCGTGGCGGGGACCGCAAGCGCGCCGGTGCCGGCCTTGACGATTGCCGCGTGCGCCGGCGGCGGTGCCGCGGCGATCGGCGCGGGCAAGGCTGGCGCGGGCACCACGGTGCCCGGCGGCGCGATCGGTGGAGGATCCCCAGTTGCCGAAGGCAGGGTCACCAGGTCCGCATCGGCGGTCGGCGTTGCCGGAACAGAAGTTGCTGTCGCCGCCGTCGCGGCGGCCGTGGCCAAGTCGTTTGCGGGGTTCGCATTGGCAGGGACGGCGGCGATGTCGGTGGCCGAAGGCGTCGCCTGCGCTTCGGCGCGCGTCACGCCCGTTTCCGCGAGCACCGGGCCGGCCGGCGCGAGCGCGACCCAGGTCGCGATCGCCGCCGTGACGGCCACGAGGGCAGCGGCGGCGACGGCGCCGACCACCACCCGCATTCGCCGGGCCCGCGGCGGCGCGGCCGGCGCGGTCTTCTCGCCGTCGGCGCTTGTCGGGTTCTCGTCGAGCCATTGACGGAGCTCGCGCGCGAACGAGCGCGCGGAGCGGAAGCGCTGCTCCGGATCCTTCGCCATCGCCCGCGCGGCGATCGCCGCCAGCGCCTTGGGCACCGTCGGGTCGATCTTGTGGGCGAGCGGTGGCTCGTGGTGGAGCACCGACTCGCGGATCTGCGCCAGCGATTCACCGCGGAACGGCTTGACGTCGGTGAGCAGCTCGTAGAGGACGACGCCGAGCGAGAACACGTCGGCACGGCGGTCGGCCAACTCGCGGCGCACCTGCTCGGGTGCCATGTAGTAGGGCGAACCGGCGCCGGAGTGCGGATCGCCGTTCTCCTGCTGGTGCGCGACACGGGCGATGCCGAAGTCGAGCACGCGCGGCTGGGTGCGGCCGACCATGAAGATGTTGGCCGGCTTGATGTCGCGATGGATCACGCCCTTCGAGTGGGCGAAGGCGAGCGCGTCGGCGACGCGGCGGATGATCAGCGCCGCCTGCGCAGGGGTCGCGCGCCAGCCCTCCTGGCGCAGCTGGCGCAGGTCGCGGCCCTTCAGGAGCTCCATCGCGATGTAGGCGCGATCGTCGCTGATGCCGGCATCGAAGACGGTGACGATATGCGGATGGCTCAGGCCTCCGGCGGCGCGCGCCTCGTTCAGGAACAGCGCGTTGAAAGACTCGCGCTCCTCTTCGGCGACCTTGACGTTGAGCGTCTTCACCGCGATCAGACGCGACAGCAGCGGGTCGTGGGCGGCGAACACGGTGCCGAGGCCGCCCTCGCCGAGCTGGTACTTGAGCGCATAGCGGCCGATGTGGCCGATCGTCGGTATCGCCCGATCGGCCGGCGTCGCGACGAGGCCGCTGAACGCGATCGGCGTCGTCACCGGGACCGCTGGCGAATCGGAATCACTCCACAGCCCGACTCCCGGAAGGGTGGGCGCGGGCGCGGGCTCGGAGTCGGCGGATGGAACGGGCGGCGGGGGCGAAATGCTCACCGCGCCAGCTTACGTGAGCCACTCCTTCGAGGGCCGTGAAAAACGCTCGTGCGCCTACGTTCGTAACACAAGCTCACCAATGAACAGGCCCCTGTCACGCGTCCGCCGCGCCGACGCTACAGCGGCGACGAACGGCGCTCGCGACGCTCAGTCGCGCGGAGAGCGCGCAGCCTCGATCTCGACCCGGCGCAGCCCCCCGGCCGCCTTGTCGAGGACGCCGTTGACATACTTGTGGCCGTCGGTGCCGCCGAAGCTTTTCGCGAGCTCGACCGCTTCGTTGATCGCGACCTTGTAGGGCACGTCGATGCAGCGCATCAGCTCGAAGGTGCCGATCATCAGCGCCGCGTGCTCGACCGGCGAGAGCAGCTCGGCCTTGCGATCGATGTGGCCGGCAAGCACCGCATCGAGCGCGGCTGCATCGCGGATCGCGCCGTGCAGGAGCAGGTCGAAGTAGGCGACGTCGCACTTCTCGAAGCCGTCCTGCTCGCGAACGTGCGCATCGACGACGCCGGCATCGGCGCCGTTGAGAAGCCACTCATAGAGCCCCTGCAGCGCGAACTCGCGCGCCTTGCGCCGGGCGGACTTCCTCGGTGCCGACGGCGACTTCGCGGCCCGGCGCCCGGCCGGACCCTCTTCGTCGGCGGAGCTCACGACAGCTCGTCGAGCAGGTTGGCCATCTCGACCGCCACGCGCGCCGCGTCGCGGCCCTTCTCCTCGGCGCGTTCCTGGGCTTGTGCCGGCGTGTCGCAGGTGAGGATGGCGTTGGCGATGGCCAGCCCGTGATCGAGACCGACGCGCGTCACTGCGGCGGCGCTCTCGTTGGCGACCAGCTCGAAATGGTAGGTCTCGCCGCGGATGACGCAGCCGATCGCGACCAGCGCGTCGTGATCGTCGGCGTCGGCGAGGGCGTTCAAGGCAGCGCCAATCTCGAGCGCGCCCGGCACGCTGAAGTGGCTGATGTCGGCGGCGGCGACGCCGAGCGCCACCAGTTCCGCGCTGCACGCCTGAGCAATGGCGTCGGTGAGCTCGATGTTGAAGCGCGCCTGGACGATGGCGACGCGCAGATCGCCGCCGTCGAGTCGCTCCGGCGAGCCGCGCTCAGCGCTGCGCATGAGAGACCGGGGCCGGCGCGACGGTAAGCTCGTCGGCGAGGTAGCCGGTCACCTCGAGGCCGTAGCCGAGCAGGCTCGGCATGCGGCGCGGGCTGCAGAGGAGCTTCATCCGGCCGACGCCGAGGTCGCGCAGGATCTGCGCGCCGATCCCGTAGGTGCGCAGGTCCATCGGCAGCGACGGCTGGCGTGCGCCGCGGCTGCGCGTCAGTGCGCGCGGCATCAGCGCGGCGGCGTCTTCGCCGCAGTTGAGGAGGACCGCCGCGCCGCGCTCGCCGCGATGCAGCGCAGCGAGTGCGCGCGGCAGCGGCCACGAGTGGTCGCCCGGGCCGGCGTCGAGAAGATCGAGCACCGACAGCGGCTCATGCACGCGCACCAGCACTTCGTCGCTCGGCGACCAGCGGCCGTGCGTCAGCGCCAGGTGCATGCCGCCGGCGCGGTCCCGGTAGGCGGTGCACGTGAACTCGCCTTGCTGCGTCAGCATCTTGCGGCTGCCGGTGCGCTCGATCAGCGATTCGTTGCGGCTGCGGTGCTCGATCAGGCTGACGATCGTGCCGACCTTCAGGCCGTGCGTGGCCGCGAACGCCATCAGGTCGGGCAGGCGGGCCATCGTGCCGTCGTCGTTCATCACCTCGCAGATCACCGTTGCCGGGGTCAGGCCTGCCATCGCGGCGAGATCGCAGCCGGCTTCGGTGTGACCGGCGCGCATGAGGACGCCGCCGTCCTGGGCCAGGAGCGGAAAGATGTGGCCGGGCTGGACCAGGTCGCTCGCCTTGGCGTCGCGGCGCACCGCCGCCTGGACCGTGCGGGCGCGGTCGGCGGCCGAGATGCCGGTGGTGACGCCGCTCGCCGCCTCGATCGAGACCGTGAACGCGGTGCCGTGCTGGGCGCCGTTTCGCGCCGTCATCGGCGGCAGCTGCAGCCGCTCGCAGCGCTCGCGCGTCAGCGTCAGGCAGATCAGGCCGCGCGCGAAGCGGGCCATGAAGTTGATCGCCTCCGGCGTGACGTGGTCGGCGGCGAGGACGAGGTCGCCTTCGTTCTCGCGGTCTTCCTCGTCGACCAGGATGACCATCCGGCCGGCGGCCAGCTCGGCGACGAGCTCGGGAATCGGTGCGATCGACATGATGTGGAAATTGTAGGTGGCGGAGGTGGCGCTTGCGCCGAAAGGTCAGCCCGGCCGCGCCGCGAGCATGCGCCCGACGTAGCGGGCGATCGTGTCGACCTCGAGATTGACCCGGCGGCCGGCGGCGAGGCTGCGCAGGGTGGTGTGCTCGACGGTGTGCGGGATGAGGTTGACGTCGAACTCGCATGCCGCGGCGCCGTCGCTGACGCTGTTGACGGTGAGGCTGACGCCGTCGACGGCGATCGAGCCCTTCAGCGCCAGGTATCGCGCCAGCGACGGCGGGGCAGCGACGCGCAGCAACCACGATTCGCCGGCGCGCTCGAACCGCGTCACCGTGCCGATGCCGTCGACGTGGCCGCTGACGAGGTGGCCGTCGAGGCGGTCGCCGGCGCGCAGCGCCTTCTCGAGGTTGACTTCGCCGGTCGCGTCGAGGCCGTGGGTGATGGCGAGGCTCTCGGCCGATACCTCGACCTGGAAACGGTTGCGCGCGGCGTCGATGGCGATCACCGTCATGCAGGCGCCGGCGAGGGAGAAGCTGTCGCCGATCGCGGTCGTGCCGAGCCAACCGGCCGGCGCCTCGATGGTCAGCGCATTGCCGAACGACGCGCCAGCGCCGAGGGCACGGACTTCGACGATGCGGCCGAGGCCGCTGACGATGCCGGTGAACATGCGCCGATTGTCCGCGTCCGGCGGTGCCACCGCCGTCGCGCAGGCGTCAGCCGGGGATCGGGCCGGCCGCGAGGTCGACCGGGCGCAGGAGCAGGCGAAGGTCGGTGCCGACGCGCTCGACGCTCTGGAACGAAAAGTCGAGAGCGTCGTCGAGGCGGGCGATGGCCGCCAGCTCGGCCAGCCCCCGACCCGGGCCGAGCAGTCGCGGCGCAACGTAGACGAGCAGCTCGTCGACGAGGCCGGCGCGGAGCAGCGAGGCATTGAGCTTCTCGCCCGCTTCGGCATGGAGCTCGTTGACGCCGCGCTGTCCGAGGTCCGTCAGCATCGCCGCGAGGTCGACCTTGCCGGCGGCGTCGGGCAGCAGCACGACCTCGGCACCGCGATCCTCGAGCGCTTGCCGGTGCGCGGCGTCGTCGACGGCGGCGTAGACCAGCACCGAGCCGGGCGGCGCGACGATGCGCGCCGCAGGGGGAGTTTCCAGGCGCGAATCGACGATCACACGCAACGGCTGGCGCGCGGTGGCGACGAGGCGGACGTCGAGGCGCGGATCGTCCTCGCGCACCGTGCCGACGCCGGTGAGCACTGCACCGGCCCGCCTGCGCCAGGCGTGGCCGTCGGCGCGCGCGGCCTCGCCGGTGATCCACTGGCTGGTGCCGTCGGCGAGCGCGCTGCGGCCGTCGAGCGAAACCGCCGCCTTCAGGCGCAGCCAGGGCCGGCCGCGCGTCATGCGCGAGACGAAGCCGATGTTGAGCTCGCGCGACTCGTCGCCGCCGCCGACCCATTGGACGGCGATGCCGGCGGCCAGCAGCCGCGCAGCGCCGCGCCCGGAGACGAGCGGGTTCGGATCGCGCAGCGCGACGTGTACGCGGCCGACACCGGCGGCGACGAGCGCGTCGGCGCACGGTGGCGTGTGGCCGTGGTGGGAGCACGGCTCGAGCGTGACGTGGACGGTGGCGCCGCGAACGTCGACGCCGCGCGCGGCGGCATCGCGCAGCGCCATCACCTCCGCGTGCGCCCCGCCTGCTTCCTGCGTATGGCCGCGGCCGGCAAGCGTCCCGTCGCGCGCGACGATAACGCAGCCGACGCGCGGGTTCGGGTCGCAGAGACCGACCGCGTGGGTGGCGAGGGCGAGCGCCTCGCGCATCGGCGTCGACACGTCGGCCGCGGAGGGGACAGTCATCGATGCATGCTCGGTTTCGGTTCTTTCAGGAGAGCGGTTCGGCGAGCGATCGGTCAGGGCAGCTGTCGCTGCCGCGCACGACGAGAAAGTTGCGGCCGAGGAGCGCGGCGCCAACGTTCGTGTCGCCGCCAGGCACGATGATCGCATCGCCGGTCGAGTCGGCGTAGCGGCAGACGCGGTGATCGCCGGCCCCGGTGCCGATCGTCCAGCCGGCGGCCACCAGGGCGATCCGGCCCGACCAGCGGCCGTCAGCGCGCGGCGCGACAACGCAGTGCCAGGCGAGAAAGCGGTCGCCGGTCTCGTCCCACCCGGCGCGGCCGGCTGCAGCGGCGGTGGCGTCGACGGCGACGTCTTCGAGGTGCAGGTTGCCGTCGACGACGAATCGAACCGTCTTCCTCGCTTCCACGAAGCAACTGGCCGGCGCCGGATAGGCGCCGTCGCGGAGCGCGATCGAGATCGCGGTGGCGAGCGGCGGCTCTCGTGCGGCGTTCGCATCCGGCGGTGTCGCCGACGTGAACCGGATCGTTCCGCCAGCGAGCAGCCAGCGCCCGGTCTCGCAGGCCGACAAGGCGGCGGCGGAAAGATCGCGCGTCGCCAAGTTCGTGGCGACAGAGTCGCAGCGGCCGACGACGGCACCGCTGCGGTCGTCGAACACCCATGCGGTGACGCCGCCCTCGCTCGGCTTCCAGGCGCTGCGGCCACCGCCCAGGCTTCGCGCCGTCACCGGCAGCGTCGGTGCGCGGCCGTAAGCGCCGCGCGGTGCGCGCACGATCGCGCCGGTCGCGAGAGCGAGCGATCCTGCGTATGCGGGGGCGATGCCGGCGACGAACGAGTGCAGCACGACCTCCCGCGCGGCGCCGCTGCGGTCGCTCCAGCGCACGACGACGCGCGTGCCCTTGGTCGCGCCGAAGCCGAGGTCGTCGATGCGACGCTCGATCCGATAGTCGGCGTGCGCCGACGGCGAAACGGCCGTGTCGCTGTCGCCGCTGGCGATGCCGGCGTAGCTGCGTCGCCCGGGCGCGCCGTCGAGCGCGGCGAAGGAACGCATGTCCTCGAGGGCGGCCTGACCGAGGCGGACCGCTTCCGAGCGCTCGCGGGCCACGTCGGCGGCAAGGCGCAGATGGCTTTGCAGCTGGGAGACGGCGGCCGTGCCGAGGGCGAGGACGACGAAGGCGACGAGCGACTCGAGCAGGCTGACGCCACGTTGGCATTCGCGCAACGACGGCGACGGGATGGGCGTGATCATGTTCAGCAGTCCTTCCAGCTGCCGTTGACGCGCACGAAGCTGCCGTTGGCGGAGGCGAGTCGGGCGAGCCGACCGGCGTCGCGGCGCAGGTCGACGGCGGCGTTGCCGCGGTACGTGCCGCCGGCGAGCACGGCGCCGCTCACGAAACCGGTGCCGGGCGTGGCGTCGTTCCACTCGAGCGAAGCGCCGTGGACGATGCCGTGGATGCCGACGTCGCCCGAGAGCCGCAGGGCGCCGGTCACGACGATCGCGACCGGGTCGTCGGCGCTGCCGAACGCGGCCGGGCCGGTGATCGTCGCATCGCCGTCGATCACCAGCAGGCGGATGCCCGCGTCGATCGCCGCCGCGAGGCCTCTGGCGCAGTCACGCGCGCACTCGACGCGTCGCGCTGCGGGTTGCGCCGCCCACGCTTCGATGCCCATGCCGAACGTGCGGGCGAAGAAGCGATCGCCGGGCATCGCGCGCAGGGTTGCATCGTTCGCGGCGAGCGAAGCGCCGAGCGATGCACCCGGCGGCGCGCCGACCCGCAGCGCAGCCGCAGCGATGCGGCCACCGGCGTGCACCGCAAGGGCCCCGCTTGCGGCGTCGGCGTTGTGCACGCCGACAGGAGCGGCACCGATGTCCACATCGCCTTGCACCGTCAGTGCCGCGGCCGGAACGGCGCGCAGTGCCGGCACGAGCGTCCAGGCCGCTTCGAGCCGCGCTGCTGCTTCGTTCGCTGCGTCGCTGCTCGCGGCGCACGTCGCGCCGGCACCGCTTCGCGTGCAGCCGGTCGCGATGACGCGGACGATGTCGCGTCGCGACGACGGGGCCAGCTCGACGACAAAGGTCGGCGCCACCGCCAGGCCGCCCGGCAAAGGCAACACTGGCCGGCCGTTTGCCGGGCAGCTGCAATTCCAGCCGTCGGCGCCGCGAACGCAGGCCGCTTGCAACGGCGTGGGCGTGCCGGCGTCGTTCCAGCTCTGCGGCGTCAGATCGCCAGCGGGCACGGCGATGCGAATCATGCGCTGGCGAAACGACAGTGCCGCCACGTCCCTGCTCGGCAGGCAGTCAGGCCCGAGGCGGGCCGGATCGTTGACGCGCGCGAGCGCCCATTCGAGCCCGGCTTCGGCGGCTTCGAAGGCGCTCGCCGCGCGCAGCTCGTTGGCCGACCTTTGCTCCTCGACGAAGACGTTGCGGTGCGCGACGGCGACCGCGAGAACCATCGCGAAGCAGAGCATGACGATGACGAACAGGGCCGCGACGCCGCGCTGGTGTCGATGCGATCGATGGATCATGTGGCTCATGCCTCGCAGTTGCCGACGACGACGTCGTTGCGGGCCCGCACCGCGCTGCGCAGCTCGCGCGCCAGGAGCGGATCGGCCACCGAGCGGCCGGCGACGGTGATCTCGTAGCTGCGCACCTGCTGGCGCGGCGGGCAGGTCGTGCTGCCGGCTGCGCAAACCGTTGCGCAGAACGTCTCCAGGGCGGCTTCGTCGATGCGCGCGACGACTCTGAAGGCGGTGACGACGACGGTTCCCGGATCGCTCAAGGCCTGCCAGTTGCGCTCGCCGAGCTGGACCTCGATCGCGCCGTTGCGCAGGCGAAAGCCGAAGCGCTCGGCGGCGTTGACGATCAGCGGATCGCCCGCGCCGGTCGAGAAGCTGAGCGTAACGACGCCGGCGGCGCCACTCGCAGGCGCGATGGCAGCGTGCGGATTCACGGCTCCGGGCTCGTCGCCGCGCCGCACGCCCGACGCCGCGGCGGCCCAATGGCCGGCGCGACGCAGGTCGCGGGCGACGAGCTCGGCAGCGCTGCGCAGGTCCTGCATCAGCCGCGCTTCGAGCTGCACCTGGCGCGCCGCGACCTGATGTGCCGCGACGACGCTGCCCGCAGCAGCGACGACGATCAGGCCGATCGCCGCCCCGACCAGCAGCTCGACCAGCGACAGCCCGCGTTCGCGATGGCGCGCCATCATGATCGGCTCCAGCAGGCGCGGTTGGCGGCGGCCGGATTCGCCGTCCTCGTATCGTTGCCCGATGCGTGGGTGAGCGTGGCGTCGACGAGCGCCAGGCGCAGGTGACGGCAGCTCGCGTCGCGCGCCTGGCGGGCGACGGCGGTCGCGAGCAGTTCGTAGCCCGCGGCCCCGGCCGACACGACCTCGATACGGTAGTGGCCCGATGGCGACGACGAGCGCACGCCGGCATCGGCGAGGCTGCCGTAGCTCGCGTTGTTGGCGCGGAAGCGTTCCTGGGCGAGCTGCGCCTGCATCAGGGCGACCAGCGCGTCGGTGCGCCGCGCCCGCATCACCTGGCTCTCGAGGCTCGGGTAGGCGATGCTCGAGAGCACGCCGGCGATGCCGATCGTGACCATCGTTTCGATCAGGGTGAAGCCGCGAAGGCCGCGGGCGTGTCGCTTGGGATGCGGGGCAGCGGGAGCAGGGGTCGGGTTCATGGTGTTTCCTTCGACGTCAGCATGGCGAATAGCCGGGCACCGCGCCGGCCGGTGCGCATGAGCGCACCCGGCCGACGACGTTGACGATGTGATGCACCGCGGCGCGTGCGCCGATGAGGCGCAGGGTGCCGGTCGGCGTGCTCGTGCCGTGCAGGGGATCGAACGCGATCGATGTCACGTTGCCGGCGACGCTCACCCTCTCGCTGTCCGGCAGGACGACGCTCTTGATCGCCCGTGCGCTGCCGACGCAGACGGCGCCCGCGGCGGCGTCGCAGCGGCAGTCGGCGGCGCTGCCGCTGTGAACGATCCAGCAGCTGGCGCCGGCGCCCGCGGCGATGCTCAGGCGCAGCGGCCGGTTGCGCGAGATCGCTTCGCTGCGCACCAGCTGGATGTCCGCAGCCAGGCGCGTCGCCGCGCTGTCGAGTCGGCGTGCGTCGATCAGGGCGGTGAACGACAGGCCGCCGGCGGCGGCGGCGATCGCGGTGATGGCGACGACGATCGTCAGCTCGAGCAGCGTCAGTCCATGCTGCCGGCCTTTGCCGAATCTGCCTGCCGCGTGCGTCGTCGCCATGCGAAGCACTGTAGTAACGCAGTGCGTCGCAATCGATCCCTCGGGAGGGGAAACGCCGGGGGTTCGCGCGGGGGCCCCGGAAGGGGGCGGTCAGATGTCCCGGATCAGCTGTCTGAACTCGTCGACGTCCTCGAAGCTGCGGTAGACCGACGCGAAGCGCACGTAGGCGACCTTGTCGATGCGCTTCAGCTCGCGCATGACGTGCTCGCCGAGCTTGGCCGACAGCACTTCCTTGGCGCCGCTGTTGAGGAGCTTCTCCTGGATCCGCTCGATCGCGGCGTCGATCTGCTCGACGCTCACCGGGCGCTTGCGAAGCGCGAGGGTCATCGAGGCACGCACCTTGGCCGGATCGAACTCGGCACGCGTGCCGTCCTTCTTCACCACCGAAGGCAGCGCGATCTCGGCGTGCTCGTAGGTCGTGAAGCGCTTGTCGCAGCTCTGGCAGCGGCGGCGGCGGCGCACGACGTCGCCCTCGTCGGAGTCGCGCGTCTCGACGACCTGGGTGTCTTCATGCGAACAGAACGGACAACGCATAGAGCAACCTTGAAGGGGTCGCAAAGCGACCCCGCTGTCCTTCCTATCGGTAGACCGGGAAGTCGCGGGTCAGCGTGGCGACTTTGGCCCGCACTGCCGCGATGTTCGCTTCGTCGCTCGGCCGATCGAGAACGTCGGCGATCAGGTGCGCGGTCTGGCGCGTCTCGCCCTCGCCGAAGCCGCGCGTCGTCAGCGCCGGCGTGCCGAGGCGGATGCCGCTCGTGACCATGGGCTTCTGCGGATCGTTCGGGATGCCGTTCTTGTTGCACGTCATGTGCGCCGACTGCAGCACCGACTCGGCGTCCTTGCCGGTGATGCCCTTGGGCCGCAGGTCGACCAGCATGACGTGGCTCTCGGTCCGGCCGCTGACGATGCGCAGGCCCCGTTCGGTGAGCGTCTCGGCGAGGACGACCGCGTTCTTCGCGACCTGCTGCTGGTAGGTCTTGAAGCCGGGCGCGAGCGCTTCCTGGAAAGCCACCGCCTTGGCGGCGATCACGTGCATCAACGGTCCGCCCTGGATGCCCGGGAAGATCGCGCTGTTGATCTTCTTCGCGACCCCTTCATCGTTCATCAGGACGATGCCGCCGCGCGGTCCGCGCAGGCTCTTGTGCGTCGTCGAGGTCACGACGTGGGCGTGCGGCAGCGGGTTCGGATAGATGCCGGCGGCGATCAGCCCGGCGTAGTGCGCCATGTCGACCATGAACCAGGCGCCGATGTCCTTGGCGACCTTCGCGAAACGCGCGAAGTCGATCTTCAGGCTGTACGCCGACGCGCCGGCGATGATCAGCTTCGGCTTGCTCTCGTGCGCGAGCCGCTCCATCGCGTCGTAGTCGATCTCCTCGGCCGCGGTGAGCCCGTAGCTCACCACCTTGAACCACTTGCCGCTCATGTTGAGCGCCATCCCGTGGGTCAGGTGGCCGCCTTCGGCCAGGCTCATGCCCATGATGGTGTCGCCCGGCTGGATCAGGCCGAACAGGACCGCCTGGTTCGCCTGCGAGCCGCTATTGGCCTGCACGTTCGCGTACTGGGCGCCGAAGAGCTGCTTGACGCGATCGATGGCGAGCTGCTCGACGACGTCGACGAACTCGCAGCCGCCGTAGTAGCGCTTGCCCGGGTAGCCTTCGGCGTACTTGTTGGTGAGCTGGCTGCCTTGCGCCGCCATCACTGCCGGGGAGGCGTAGTTCTCCGAGGCGATGAGCTCGATGTGCTCTTCCTGGCGCCGGTTCTCGGCGGCGATCGCCGCGCTGATCTCGGGGTCTACGTGGGCCAGCGTGGAAGTGGTGCGATCGAACATGGAGGCCGTCCTTCAAGGCAATCCGCGCGAATCGAGTGCTGCGACGGCTCGCGGGGCGGCCCAGGCGAACGGCTCGACCGGCACGAGCGACGCAGGTGCCGACCGTGCTCCCCGGTGGTGACCCACCTCGGGCTCCTCGCCGGGAGCCGCATCGCCAGTCGCACGGCGATGCCAGTGTAGCGGAGCAAGTCCGCGGCGCGAGGCGCCCGGGCGCGGCGAGGCGCCGCCGACGGCGCGCCGTCAGTGCGTCAATGCAGGAAGGCGATCTTGTCCGGCGCCGGCGCCGCATCGGCCGGCGTAGCTTCCTGCGGCGCGGCCGGCGCTGCGGGAGCCGCGGCCTCGGCGGTCGGCCGCGCCCGCGGCTTGTCCGGCGTGGCCGACGCCGTGGTCGCCACTTTGCCGCCACTGGCGACCAGGCGCAGGAGAGCCTGCTGCGCCAGCACCTTGGCTGCGTAGCCGCCGTCCTCGCCGGAGTTGCCCGCGCCGACATAAAAACGCAAGCCCGCCTCGAGCCCGCCGGCGCGCCGGATGCATTCCTTCAGCACCTGGACGCCGACACGAAGGTTGGTCACCGGATCGAAGGCGGCGTGCCTGCCGCCGAACGCCTCGTACTTGTCGTCGTGGACCTTGGTCATGACCTGCATCAGCCCCTGTGCGCCGACGGGGCTCTGGGCGAAGGGATTGAAGCTCGATTCGACCGCCATGACGGCGAGGATCAGCGTCGGGTCGAGGCCGACCAGCGCGCCGACCGTCCACGCTTCCTGGACCAGGCGGCTGACCGGCTCGGGGGCGACGTGATAACGACGCGACAGCCAGTGGGCCACCGACGCCTGGGCCCGGCTCAGGTCGCGCGGGTCGGCTGCGGTCGCCCGGAGGATGGCGTCCGGCTCGCCCAGGTCGGGCTCGGCGTTCGGATCCGCGGCGGCCTGCACGCGGGCTTCGTGGCGGGCCTGCAGCCAACTCAGGGTATGCGTTTCGACGGCGTGGCGGATGTCGGAGCGGCTCGAGGCGAACATCGCCACCCCGACGATCAACAGCCCCAGCAACGCCAGCGAGTTGTGACCCACCTCGAGCAGACCGTGGCCCGCGTCGCGCAGGAATACGGCTCCCGAGCGGGTGACCGCAGTCCGGCAGGAGCGGGCCAGCGAACAGACCTGCATCAATGAAGTCATGGCTCTTACTTTCATTCGACGCCCCAGTCCGGCCGTCCCCGGGGACAGCCTTCTCAGGGCGATAATCCGCGCGGTCCAGCCGACACGAGGTCCGCAGAAACCGCCTTCGGCCAACGTCGTGCCCGAAGGCAGGGCGGCCGCAAAACGGCGCGATTCTAGGAATCGCTTTAATGCCGGGTCAACCTTTGCCCGGGCACCTCTTATAGCGATTTCGTATGGAATATTCGGATTTGCGCCATTTCCTGCGGGCGTTGGAAGCTCAGGGCGACCTCGCAAGGGTCGCAGAGCCAGTCTCCACGCGGCTTGAGATGACAGCGGTCGGTGACTTCACCCTTCGTCAGGGCGGCCCGGCACTACTTTTCGAAAACCCGGTCGGTTACACAATTCCGGTTCTGGCGAATCTCTTCGGCACCCCGCTCCGGGTCGCCCAGGCGATGGGCGCCACCGGGGTGAGCGGGCTGCGCGACATCGGCGTCGTCCTCGCCAACCTCAAGGAACCGGAGGCGCCGAAAGGGCTCCGCGACGCCGGCCGCTTGTTACAAATGGCGAAGACGCTGTGGACGATGCGGCCCGTGTCGGCAGCGCGCCCGGCGTGTCGCGAGGTCGAGGTGGCGCTCGACGAGATCGACCTCGGCCGCCTGCCGGTGCAGACCTGCTGGCCCGACGACGCCGGGCCGCTGATCACCTGGGGCCTCGTCGTCACCCGTGGCCCGCAGGGGCGCCCGGGCTCGCGCCTGCGCCAGAACCTGGGCATCTACCGCCAGCAGGTCATCGGCCGGCGCCAAGTGGTCATGCGCTGGCTCGCCCACCGCGGCGGCGCCCTCGACTTCCGCGAGTTCGCGGCAACGCGGCCGGGGCACCCGTTCCCGCTCGCCGTCGCGCTCGGCGCCGACCCGGCGACCATGCTCGGCGCCGTCACCCCGGTCCCTGACAGCCTCTCTGAATACCAGTTCGCCGGCCTGTTGCGCGGCAGCCGGACCGAGGTGACCGACTGCGCCGTCGGCGACGCCGGCGTCCTGCTCCAGGTGCCGGCGAGCGCGGAATTCGTCTTCGAGGGGCACATCCCGGTCGCGGCCCCCGCCTTCACCGGGACGAGCGAGCACGGCGTGGCGACGCGCGAGATCGGCGGCTACCTGCACGCCCTCGAGGGCCCGTTCGGCGACCACACCGGCTATTACAACGAGCCCGACTGGTTCCCGGTCTTCGAG
>JBDSLQ010000155.1:0-9572 GCA_039916285.1 Caldimonas sp. | reverse complement strand
CTCGGTAGGCGCGGCCATTGAGATCATCTTCCTGATCCTGCCGGTGGCGCTCGGCTTCAAGAACACCATCGATGCCGGACTGGCACGCGTGTTCTTCTCGTGGACCTTGCACGCCATCGTCTACTTCTGGCTCATGCCGGCGTACATCGCCTTCTACACGCTGGTCCCGCGCGCGATCGGCGGGCGCCTGTACAGCGACACGATGGCCCGCGTCGCGTTCGTGCTGTTCCTGGTGTTCTCGATGCCGATCGGCATCCACCACCTGTTCGCCGATCCGCAGGTCGGCTCCGGCTTCAAGTTCGTGCACGCGGCGATGACGGCGATGGTCTCGGTGCCGACCTTGCTGACCGTGTTCACGATCGTCGCCTCGGTCGAGATCGCGGCACGGCTGCGCGGCGGCACCGGCCTGTTCGGCTGGGTGCGGGCGCTGCCGTGGGGCAACCCGATGATGCTGGCCGTCACGTTCAGCTTCGTCATGCTCGGCTTCGGCGGCGCAGGCGGCATCATCAACATGAGATATCAGCTCAACGAGACCATCCACAACACGCAGTGGGTGACCGGGCACTTCCACCTGATCTTCGGCGGTGCCATCGTCATCATGTACTTCATGGTGGCCTACGAGCTGTGGCCGCAGCTGACGGGCTGCGCGCCGCTCCCGCAGCGGCTGATGAAGGCCCAGCTCTGGCTCTGGTTCGTGGGCATGATCGTGCTGACGATGCCGTGGCACCTGGTCGGGCTGCTCGGCATGCCGCGCCGCATGGCCTACTATGACTACAGCCACCCGGACCTGCAGTCGCAAGCCTGGACGGTCACGGCTTCGACTCTCGGCGGCCTGCTGCTCGTGATTTCGGCGCTTCTCCTGGTCTACATCCTGGCGCGCGCGCGCCGGGCGAGCGACGCGCCGGCGGCCTTTACCTTCAGCATCGCCGCACACCCCGGCGGTCGCACGCCAGTCGCGTTGAACAGCTTCGGCCTGTGGATCGCGATGATGATCGGCCTGACTGTCGTCAACTACGGTTTTCCGATCGCGCAGCTCGCGATGCTGAAGGAAGCCTACGTGCCGGTGATTCCGATCGGGAGCCGCTGATGCCGGCAGCCGAGAGCGTGGCCACTTGGCGCAACCCGTGGTTTCGCTGGAGCGTCGTGTCGCTCGTCGTGCTGACTCTGCTGTCGATGCTGATCGGATTCGTGTGGCTGCCGTCGGTGCAAAGCGACTTCTCCGCCGGTGGGTTGTGGGCGAGCATCTGCCGCGCCGCCGGGGTGCCGTCGAGCTGGGCCGGCGATCAGGCGGGCGCCGTGAGCAGCCGTGTGCAGTCGACCGAGTTCGTCCTCGAGCGCGCGATGACGCGCAGCCGCCAGGGCGTCGCCGGCGGCCGCGGCGCGACGCTGGCGCTGAACTGCACGATGTGCCACGGCGCCCAGGGCCAGAGCGTCTCGGACTCGCCCAACCTCGCGGGTCAATACCCGGAAGTCGTGATCAAGCAACTGCACGACTACAAGAGCGGCAAGCGCTCGAGCTCGATCATGCAGACGATTGCCGTCACCCTCTCGGATCGCGACATCGATGACCTTGCGGCCTACTACGCCGAGCTGCCCAAGGCGCGCACCACGCCGACGAGCTACGGCGAGACGCTGCCGGCGCTGGTGCGGGTCGGCGATCCGCTGCGCAACATTGCACCATGCATCTCGTGCCACGGCGGCGTCGACCAGAAGATAGGCACGCCGTGGCTCGAAGGGATGCCGAAGGCCTATCTGGTCGGGCAGTTGCGCGCGTTCGCCACGGGTGCCCGACAAAATGACTCGCAGGCACAGATGCGCAACATGGTGCGCCTCATGACTGCCGCCGAGATCGAGGAGGTTTCGACTTTCTACGCTCGCAAGGCGAGTGCGGCGGAAGGTCGATAGCGCGCTGACATTACTTTTGTCGCCGTCGCTGCGATGCGTCGACTGCCGTGAGAACCATCGCGAGCCAAGCGGTGCTCCACGCGGCCGCAGCTACTGCATCGCTGAAGTAGTGGACTCCGAGATACATGCGCGTGATGGCGCGCGGAGTTGGAGGGCGCAGGCGCGAAATCGCAGCCGCGGCTCCCCGTCAGTGCAACAGCAGCCCGACGCAGACGTCCCGCGGTTTTGGCATGTCGCGCCCTGCAACGACGATCGCCTCGAGCACCCGGTCAATGCGCTCCGCGGCTAGCGGACGCGCCAGGTGGTTGCCCTGGCCCGACCGGCAACCGACGCGACGCAGCTGCTCCAGTTGCACGGCGCTTTCGATGCCTTCGGCGATGACGGCCTTGCCGAGCCCGCTGGCCAGCATGACAAGCGCGTGCAGCAACGACACGTCGTCGGTATGACGCTGCACGTCTCCGACGAAGCTGCGGTCGATCTTGAGGCTCGTCACCGGCAGCGTCGCCAAGCGGCGCAGCGACGAGTAGCCGGTGCCGAAATTGTCGACGCTCACCCCCATGCCACGGCGCCGCAGCTCGGCCAGTGGCGCCAGAGCGGTGTCGAGGTGCCGCATCAGCGCGTCCTCCGTGACCTCGAGAGTGAGGTGGTGCGGCCGGATCAGCGCGCCGTCGAGCGCCGCGCTGACGCGGGCAACGAGGTTCGGATGCGCCAGGTCGTTGGGCGACAGATTGACGTGCATGTCGAGCTCGACGAAGGCATCGTCGCGCAGCTGCCACTCGCGCAGCTGCGCGCACGCCGCGCGGAGGACGAAGTCGGTAAGGGCAAACGCCAGACCGGCGTCCTCGGCGATGGCAACGAAGGAAATCGGGCTGATCGCGCCGAACTCTGGGTGCTGCCAGCGCGCCAGCGCCTCGAAGCCAGTGATACGCCGCGAGCCGAGGTCGAAGATCGGCTGGTAGGCGAGCGAGAGCTGGCCGGTCTCGAGCGCGCCGCGCAGATCGCGCTCAAGACGCAGGCGGTGCGACATCTCGGTGTGCAGCACGCCATCGAAGAGCGCATAGCGCGCCTTGCCGTTGGCCTTGGCCTTGTACATCGCCGTGTCGGCGTCGCGCAACATCTCCGACGGCGTGACGTAGCCGAGGCCGCTGAACGTGATGCCGATGCTCGCGCTCGTCACGATGTCGTTGCCCGCGATCCGGAAAGGCTGGCGCAGCACCTCGAGCAGACGCTCGGCGAGCGTGACCGCATAGCGGTCGTCGCCGCCGTCGTCGGTGAGGATCGCGAACTCGTCCCCACCCAGCCGGGCGACGACGTCATTCGATCTCACGTTATGGCTGATCCGGCGCGCGACGGCGACCAGGAACTCGTCGCCTATGGCATGGCCGAAGCTATCGTTGATCCGCTTGAAGCGGTCGAAGTCGAGGAACATGAGGCTGCAGTGGCGCCCGGGCTGCGCCTGCGAGCGGATGAGCGCGGCGGCAAGATCGTCCTGGAAGCGTCGCCGGTTGGGCAAAAGCGTCAGCGCGTCATGGAAAGCGATGTGCTGCAGCCGCGCCTCGGCCTGGCGGCGCGCGGTGACGCCCTGCACCTGCAGGATGAGGCTTGGCGCCGCCGTCTCGACCTGCGAGATGAAGCTGCCGTGCACGGCTGCCCACACCTCCTCGCCCTCGCCGTGGCGCAGGCGGAGCTCGACCTCGAATGAATCCACCTGCGCCGCGTTCAGCTGGGCGAGGTGCCCATTCAGCTCGGCCATGCCGTCGGCTTCGACGAAGTCGCTGAAGGGCCGCTGCGCAATCGACTCGTAGCTGCCCAGGCCGATCAGGCCGCGCAGGGCGGAGTTCACCTGCAGCACGCGCCCCGACGGCGAGACCAACGCCATGCCGATCGACGCGTGGGTGAACGCGCTGTGGAAGCGCCGCTCGCTCGCCTCGAGCTCGCGAACGTGGCGCGCACCGAGCTCGGCCTCGCGTTCGATCGCCTCGACGTGGCTCTTGCGCATCGCCTCGTTCGCCTGCTGCTGGCGGAAGTTGTAGTGCAGCGTCACGAGGAGCATCGCCGCCATCGGCACCGACACCAGCAGGACGCCGACGCCCGCGTGCTGCCAGGCGACGTAGAGCAGGCAGGCCACAGGCGCGCTGCCGACGACGCAGATGCCGACCCAGCCGAAGCTGGCGAACATCTCGGCAATCGTTGGCCACTTGCCACGCTTCACGTAGGGCACCGCGGTGATGAGCGCTGTATTGACCAGGAAATACAGCAGGGCGCAGCACGTCGTTGCGACCAGCAGCACCGCCGCGCTCGCGAAACCAAAGGGCTGCAGCAACGCCATCACCGCCTCCAGAAGCGAGCCGGCCAAGAACATGGCGATGCCCGCTGTCGCCGGGCTCACGATGCGGCTCGTCCAGCGCTTCGAGGTGCGCCACGAGCCCACCAGGCCTTCGCCGGCGGCTGCAAGCGTCGCCGCCGCCGGGCCGTGCAGGAGCAGCAGCAGGAAGATGAAGATCTCGCCGGCCGTGAACGAGTTCTTCGAGCGCGGCACGCGGAACGCAAAGAGGCCTGCCAGCATCGCGGCGACGACGCCGGCGACGATTTCCGCCAGTGCGAGCGACGGCAGTGCCGAGAGAACGCGCGTGGACTGCGCCAGCACGCCAACGCCGATCGTCACCGTGAGCCACCAGTAGGCGGTGGCGCGCCGGTTGTAGTCGGGCATGAGGGCGCCGTGCAGCCGGTGAGCCCAGAACCGGGGCGCTGCGGACGGAGCGGTGTTCTGCATGACTTTGTTCATCGCGATGCTCGTCGGTGAGGTCGAGACGTGCCGGGGCCGCGGCGGATCAGGGCTCGCTCGGAACGAGCCCCTCGCTGAGGACCAGGCCCTCGCTCAGGACCAGGCCTTCGCTCAGAACCAGCCCTTCGCTCAGCACCAGGCCTTCGCTGAGCACTAGGCCTTCGCTCAGCACGAGGCCTTCGCTCAGGACCAGCCCTTCGCTCAGCACGAGGCCTTCGCTGAGGACCAGCCCACTGCCGCCGATCAGCCAGTTCGAGAGCGTCGCGACGGGCAGGAACACGCCCGTCCTGCCGAGCCATGAGCTCGTCCCGGCCAGCACGTCCGCGCTGACGACGCCGGGCGTGAGAACGGTCTGGTTGACCGGTACGCTGTCGACGAAGGCCTGCGGGAAGGTCGACGGGGCGATGCCCGCTCCCGACCACCAGACTGCCTGGCGCTTGCGCACCATGCCGCCCGCCCACGTCAGGCGCGGGTCCCAGATCGCCTGGTAGCGGGTGAAGAGGGCATCGCCGCTGACGGTGTGCTTGCCGCCGACGAAGACGATTCGCGACCAGTTGAAGGTCTGGCCGTTGATCGTCGACACCGGCGCGGGCAGGTTGGTCACGTTGATCGTGCCGCCGCCGCTGTAGTCGCCGGCGATGATCTTCCTGGCGAGGTCCGTCTTCAAGGCCCGCGCCAATTGCACCGCGCCGTCGACGTTGAGCAGTCCGGCGCCCTGCTGCAGCAGGTTGGCGCTCGGCAGCGGCTGCGCGGTGTACTGCAAGATCGCCTTGACGAGCGGCGGCGTGAGGCCCGGGTTCGCATGCAGCAGGAGCGCCGTGGCTCCCGCGACCGCGGGCGCGGAGATCGACGTGCCGCTCAGCATCATCTGCGTCTCGCCGTACACGGGCGCGATGCCGAGCGGCGCGACGATCACGCCGTAGTACGACGTCGCGAGCGCGTTCCAGGCCGGCGCGGTGCTCACCGCGCTCGTCGCCGCCGCGGCGACGATGCGGTTGCCGGGGGCAACGAGATCCGGCTTGAGCAGGTTGTCAACGCTCCGCACGCCGTTGGCGTCGATCGCAGCACCACGCGTCGGCCCGCGCGAGCTGAACAGGTTGACGCTGTCGTCGCTGCGCGCGAGCGTGCCCTTGAAGTTGACCGCGCCGACGGTGATCACCGACGGGTCGATGCCGGGCGAGCCGATCGCGCCGTAGGTTTCCTGGCCGAGCTCGTTCTTGCCGTAGTTGCCGGCGGCCACGACGACGGTGATTCCCGCGGCGACCGCGCTTCGGACGGCGACGCAGAGAGGATCCGTGAGCCAGCTTTCCGGCGAGTTCGCCGCGAGGCTGACGTTGAGGACCTTGATGTTGTATTCCTTGGCGTGGTAGATCACCCACTGGATGCCCTGGATCGCATCGCTGAGGGTGCCGATGCCGGCGTTGTCGAGCACCTTCACGTCGTACACGCTCGCGTTCGGGGCCAGGCCGGTGGTGTCGGGCGTCGACGCTCCGTAGTAGCGGGCGGTGCCGGCGGCGGTCGCGGCGACGTGCGTGCCGTGGCCGTAGGCGTCCGGGGTGACGCTGCCGTCGTTGGCGATCGCCGCTTCGAAGGCTGCGAGCTCGGCGCTTCCCGGCGCAAGCGAGGTCACACCACTCGTGCCGCCGGCCCAGCTCGCCGCGCCGGCGCTGCGCAAGTCAACGTTGCGGCGCACGCGCGAGCTGCCGCTGCCGTCGGCGAACGCCTGGTGGGCTTTCATGACGCCGGAGTCGAGCACGGCGATGCCGACGCCGCTGCCGTCGAGTGCCGCTGCGTTGCTGCGCAGGTTGCCCGTGCGCACGTTCGATGTCAGCGTTCCGGTGATCGCCTCCAGCGTGCTTGCGGTTCGGCGGGTGGCGCGGTTGGGCGACACGGTTGCGACATCCTTGCGCTGGGCCAGGGCGATCACCTCGCCGGCGCGCACCTGCACGGTCAGAGCGCGTATCGCCGAATGGACGGCGTGGACCACGCCGCCGCTGCGAACGACCGCGGCGCGCAGCTCCGTCATGGCCGGATCGCTCGACGTGCTGACGACGATGGCCTGGACGTGGCGCACGCCGTTCAGGTCGCGCATCCAGCCCGCCCGCGCCGGGCCGGTCTGCGCGAGACCGGCGGTGAGGTCGCGGGCGATCTTGGCTTGCGCCGAGGGGTTGGGCGCTTGGGCGTGGGCAGGATCGCCCGATGCGAGACCGAGCGCGAGGACGAACGCAAGGAAGAGCGAGGAAACGGTGCGCCGCAGCGCCCCAAGGGTGGCAGTGGGCGGATGGGGCGGGGTCATGGCACGGTCCAAGTACGAATCGGCACCGCGGCATGACGAGCAGACGCGCGGCTGGGCGAGTCGTCGATTTATACAGACTCGATCGTTCGCGCGATGCAGAGCGGCTGCCGGCCGCACGGCCGCATGGTTTAGTGCCGGTACTTTTTAACGGTCCTCAGCCATAAGCCGCTGCAGGCCTCTCAAGAGTGCGCGCGCGCGGCAGGGCCAGCGGCGCAGATGCGGCAGTCAACTGTCTTGGGATGCGAGCGCCAGCGCCGCGATCTCGGCATGACACGGCGCCATGCCCCGGCTGTGCTGCTGAGAGATCTTGGATCTCGCAGGCGGCTCGCCGTCACGTCTTGATCTGGTCCGGCCCGCGCTCAACCCTCGCATGCACGAGAGTGCAAGTTCCGCGCGCGGAACTCCTGCTCCCAAGCTCGCCGGAAGCTCAGGGAAATGCCCAGGTGGGTGCGACGAAGTCGGCCAGGCTCAAGTCGAAATCGAGCGTTTTGGTCGTCGTACCGGCCGTCCCCACCAGCGTGTACTTTCCAGTCGGCGCTCCGCTATCGGTCGTGAAGGACATCGAAGGGGCGCTCGCGGCGAAAGCCGCCCTGACGGGCGCACTGGCCGGCAGCGCATAGCTGAATGCACCCGTCGTGCCGTGTACAGGGCCACGGGCGACCATGACCACCGGGCCGCCGACGTATTGCTTCCTCACGCTCGCCACCGCATCGACCGGACTGACACCGGTCGAAATGGTGCCGGACGCCGATCGCATGGGTGACGCGGGCGGATCGATGGGCGCGGACGCCAGGTTGACGGTCGTCGAGCTTGTCACCGACACCGGGACACCCGTGATGGTGGCGATGACGCGGCCGGGCGCGGTGACGACCAGGTCGTAGACGCCGACCGGCACGGGATACAGCACGAACTTGCCGGTGCTGTCGGGCGGCGTCGACCGCACGGGCGCGCCGTTCAGCTGCAGCGAGACGCTCGTGGCGGTCGTCGCGATCGGCAGCGCGACCTGGCCGGTCACCCGGGCTACCTCCGAGATCCTCGGGATCACGGCGATGACCGGCTTGAGCGTGTAGGCCCCATTGCCGGTCCTGACGAACGATCGGCAGGTATCAAAGTCGAGCGCGAAGTCCGCGATCGTGTTCGCCTCGACGTCGATGTCGATGTTCATCTTCAATCCGCTCTGCGCGCCGCTCGGCGTCGCCACGGCGACTTCCGTGCCGCCGGTCGGTGTCACCGAGTTGGCGAGCGGGTTCGCCACGCCGTTCGGGGCGAGCACGAAGCGCATCTGGTTGTACTTGCCGGCCGGCAGGGCCGTCTGGCCAAGCTCGGCCAAGACGCCATTGGTCAGCGACAGGAGGTCGATTCGCTTCGCAGGCTGAAGAACGACTTCAGACCATCCGTCGTCGTTTTCATTCGCCGAGTTGCTCTTGTGCACCCGGACTTTCTGCACCGTCACGTCGACCCGATCGAAGCCGCACGCGGGCGCATCGGTGAGCGCCAGGCGGAGGGTCCCTGAATCACCTGTGCTCCCTCCGCCACAGGCGGCGAGGACGGCGGAGACTGCCAGCGCGGTGGCTGTGAAAATTCGATACGAAGGATTCATGGCGATACCGGGAACGTTGAGTACGGGAAGGTCTGGACTCAGTGTGGAGAGGCGCCGGATGACACGCAACCACCCCTCGTCGGCCGGTGGCAAAGCCTGTGTGGGATGACCGATTTCGTGCCTCGCGAGCTTGTAAGCGAGTGCAGATAAGGCTCGCCGGGCCGACGCGTCGTCGCGGATGAATCAGCAATAGGTCCCGTTGTCCGGAACGGCCGACAGCCCCGTCACCGACGGGTTAGGGGTTGTAGTCGGTGGCGGCGTTCGCCTCGCCGTCCTTGGAACGGAAGACGGATGCAGCGGTAGTCCGTCGGAATCGCTGCGCGCGAGTTCCCGTCATTCCTGCGCAATGAACTTGCCGTACATCTTCTGCATGCCACCGAGCCAGCGGTCGTAGTCCTCGCCCTTCTTCCGGTGATAGCCCTCGACCTCCGGGTGCGGCAGGCACAGAAAGCGCTCCTCGGCCATCGTCGCGAGCACCGCGCCGGCGACGGCGTCGGCGCTCAGGACGCCGTCGACGCCCGCCGAGCCCGTGCCCCGCGAGGTCATGTCGGTTTGAACCGATTGCGGGCACAGGCACGAGACGCGGATGCCGCGTCGGCCGTAGGCGATGCGCAGCCATTCGGCGAAGCCGACGGCCGCGTGCTTGGTGACGCCGTACGGTGCCGACTCCACGATGTTCAGCAGCCCTGCGGCCGACGCCGTGACCAGGAAATAGCCCTCGCCGCGCTCGACCATCGCCGGCAACGTCGCCCGGGCCGCCCAGACGTGGGCCATCACGTGGACCTTCCACATGCTGTCCCACAAGGCGTCGGGCAGCTCGACACCGCCCAGCGACCCGAGGATGCCGGCGTTCGAGACGTAGACGTCGACCTGGCCGAAGGCGGCGCGCGCGGCCTCGACGGCGGCCTGGATGTCGGTTTCGATGGCGACGTCGCAGCCGACCGCCAGCGCGCGAGCGCCGATCTCGCGTGCGACGGATTCGGCGC
>JBDSLQ010000154.1:0-11959 GCA_039916285.1 Caldimonas sp. | reverse complement strand
ACGTCGCCGCCGCCGTGATCGGCATCCGGCCGGTGTATGCCAAGCTGACGGCGTTCGCGGTCTCGAGCTTCATCGTCGGCGTTGCCGGCGGCTTGTGGGGGTTCGTGCACCTCGGCTCGTGGGAGCCAGCGGCGTTCAACATCGACCGATCGTTCCAGCTGCTCTTCATGATCATCATCGGCGGCCTCGGCTCGATCATGGGCAGCTTCTTCGGCGCTGCGTTCATCGTCGCGCTACCGATCATCCTCGACAACATTCCCGTGTGGTTCGACGTTCCCATCGACACCGCGCTCGCTTCGCACCTGACGTTCATGATCTTCGGCTCGCTGATCGTCTTTTTCCTGATCGTCGAGCCGCATGGCCTGGCGCGCCTCTGGTCGATCGGCAAGGAGAAACTGCGCCTTTGGCCCTTTCCGCATTGAACCCGTTGCAACGATCCGATTTCCACCTGCGCTGACGATCTCAGTGCCTTCACTTGTCATCAAGGAGACCACCATGACATTTCGAACTTTCGCCATAGCAGCGGGCCTCGTCGCGGCGGCGCTGGCTCCCCTGGCGGCGAACGCCCAGGCCAAGGAGCAGTTCTTCCCGGTGCTCGTCTACCGCACCGGCGCCTACGCGCCGAACGGCGTGCCCTTCGCCGACGGCTTCGTCGACTATCTGAAGTTGGTCAACGCTCGCGGCGGCATCAACGGTGTCAAGGTCAGCTTCGAGGAATGCGAGACCGGCTACGCCACCGACAAGGGCGTCGAATGCTATGAGCGTCTGAAGGGCAAGAACGGCGGCGCGACGGCCTTCCAGCCGCTCTCCACCGGCATCACCTTCGCCCTGACCGAGAAGGCGCCGGGCGACAAGATTCCGCTCATCACTGCCGGCTACGGGCGTGCCGACAGCGTCGACGGCAACGTCTTCAAGTGGAATTTTCCGCTGCTCGGCACCTACTGGGTCGCGGCCGACATCCTGGTCGGGCACATGGCCAAGGTCAACGGCGGATTCGACAAGCTCAAGGGCAAGAAGATCGCCCTCGTCTACCACGACAGCCCGTACGGGAAGGAGCCGATCCCGGTACTCCAGGAACTCTCGAAGATGTACAAGTTCGACCTGCAGCTGCTACCGGTCACGCACCCCGGTGTCGAGCAGAAATCGACCTGGCTGCAGATCCGGCAGAACCGACCCGACTACGTCTTCCTTTGGGGCTGGGGAGTGATGAACTCGACCGCGCTGAAGGAGGCGGTTGCGACCGGATTCCCGCGCGACAAGATGTACGGTGTGTGGTGGGCTGGCGCCGAACCCGACGTCAAGGATGTGGGCGAAGGCGCGAAGGGCTACAACGCGCTGGCGATGCAGCACGGCGCCGAGCCGAACGCCGCGGTCACCAAGGAGGTCCTTGCCAAGGTCTACGACAAGGGCCAGGGGACCGGGCCGAAAGAGCAGGTCGGGCAGGTGCTCTACATGCGCGGACTGTTGTCGGCGATGCTCGGCATCGAGGGCGTCAAGCGCGCCCAGGAGCGCTACGGCAAGGGCAAGGTCATGACCGGCGAGCAGGTGCGCTGGGGCCTCGAGAACCTCGCGCTCGACCAGAAGAAGCTCGACGCGCTCGGCTTCGCCGGCGTGATGCGCCCGATCTCGACCTCGTGCGCTGACCACATGGGCCCGGCCTGGGCGCGCATCCAGACCTGGGACGGCTCGAAGTGGGGCTTCACCTCCGACTGGTACCAGCCCGACGACGCGATCCTCAAGCCGATGGTCAAGGCCTCTGCCGACAAGTACGCCAGCGAGAAGAAGATCGAGCGTCGTACGCCCGCGGACTGCCAAACCTGATGGTTCGGCAATCCCCAGGCGTTGCCTGACAGGATGGCTACCTCCCCAACCCCTCCCTCCGCGGGGGAGGGGCGGGCCCCGATGGGGCCCCTTCTCAATGTGTCGCGTGCGGTGCATCGAAAAGCTACCTGATCATGAACGCAACCGCTGCTGCCCCTCTGCTTGATGTCAACGGCATCGAAGTCATCTACAACCACGTCATTCTGGTGCTGAAGGGCGTCTCGCTGACGGTGCCCGAGGGCAAGGTCGTGGCCCTGCTCGGCGGCAACGGCGCTGGCAAGACGACGACGCTGCGCGCCGTCAGCAACCTGCTGCGCGGCGAGCGCGGCGAAGTGACCAAGGGCTCGATCGAGCTGCGTGGCGAGCGGATCGAGCGGCTCAGCACGTCGGACATGGTCGAGCGCGGCGTGATCCAGGTGATGGAGGGCCGCCACTGCTTCGCCCACCTGACGATCGAAGACAACCTCATGACCGGCGCCTACACCCGCCGGGACGGCAAGGCCGCGGTCGCGGCGACGCTGGAGAAGGTGTATCGCTACTTTCCGCGCCTGAAGGAACGCCGCTCGTCGCAGGCCGCGTACACCTCGGGCGGCGAGCAGCAGATGTGCGCGATCGGCCGGGCTCTGATGGCCAACCCGAAGATGGTCCTGCTGGACGAACCGTCGATGGGGCTGGCGCCGCAGATCGTCGAGGAGGTCTTCGAGATCGTCAAGGACCTGAACCAGAAGGAAGGCGTGACCTTCCTGCTCGCCGAGCAGAACACCAACATGGCGCTGCGCTACGCCGACACCGGCTACATCCTCGAGAGCGGCCGGGTCGTCATGGACGGGCCGGCGGCGATGTTGCGCGAGAACGAGGACGTGCGCGAGTTCTACCTCGGCACCGGCGCCTCGTCGGGCGAGAGGAAGAGCTACAAGGACGTGAAAAGCTACAAGCGCCGCAAGCGCTGGCTGGCCTGAGGACGGACGCGGTGGCCCGAGCCGATGCCGACGCCTTGCGCCCGCTGCTGCCGATGCTGCGCCAGCTGCGCGAGATCAAGGGCGTGAAGGAGACCCAGCCCGGCGTGTTCTACGCCCGCCGCGACGCGTTCATCCAATTTCAAGTCGAAGGCGGCGTTCTCCACGCCGACCTGAGGAAGCCGGGCGGCTCGGGTTTTGACCGGTTCCCGCTCGCGACCCCTGCCGACCAGCGCAAGCTCGTCGACGAAGCAAAGCTGCGCGCGCGCAAGCTCGACGACGAATAGCGAACATCCTGCCGATGAGCTCCCTTTCCGCGCCCGCCGACGCGCACTTCGACGCGCTCGAGACGCGCTCCGCCGACGAGCGCGAAGCGGCGCTGCGACTCGCGTTGCCGGCCCAGATCGCGAACGCCACCGACCATGCGCCGGGGCTGGCTACGTGGCTGCGCGGCGTCGATGCGAAGGCCGTGACATCGCGCGCGGCGCTCGCCGCCCTGCCGGTCCTGCGCAAGGCCGATCTGCTCGCGCTGCAGAACGCCGCCGATGCGCCGGACCCGTTCGGCGGCTTTTCCACGGTCGGCTGGGGTCCCGGCCTAGCGCCGCAGCGAAGGGCCGCGCGCGTGTACTTCTCGCCCGGCCCGATTCGCGAGCCCGAGACTGCGCGTGCCGATTACTGGCGCATGGCCCGGGCGCTGTTCGCCGCGGGCTTTCGCGCCGGCGACCTCGTGCACAACAGCTTCAGCTACCACTTCACCCCGGCCGGTTCGATGATGGAAAGCGGCGCCCAGGCGCTCGGCTGCACCGTCTTTCCTGCCGGCACCGGACAGAGCGAGCTGCAGTTGCAGGCGATGGTCGCGCTTGCGCCGACGGGCTACGCCGGAACGCCGAGCTTTCTTCGCCTTCTCCTCGAAAAGGCCGACGAGACCGGTGTCGCCGTGCCGTCGCTGACCAAGGCCTCGCTGAGTGGCGAGGCGGTGCCGCTGGCCATCCGCGCTTGGCTGGGCACGCGCGGCATCGCCGCCTACCAGACATACGGCACCGCCGACCTCGGGCTCGTCGCCTTCGAGACGATGGCGCGCGAGGGCTTGGTTGTCGACGAAGGTGTCATCGTCGAGATCGTCCGGCCGGGCACGGGCGATCCGGTCGCCGAGGGCGAGGTCGGCGAGATCGTGGTGACGACGCTCAACGCCGACTACCCTCTCGTCCGCTACGCCACGGGCGACCTGTCGGCGGTGCTCGCCGGCGCCTGCCCGACCGGTCGCACCAACCAGCGCATTCGCGGCTGGCTCGGCCGCGCCGACCAGTCGACCAAGGTGCGCGGCATGTTCGTCCATCCGTCGCACGTCGCCGAAATCCTCCGCCGCCATCCCGAGATCGGCCGGGCGCGGCTGGTCGTCGAGGGCGAGCAGGCCGACGACCGAATGACCCTGCGCGCCGAAACCGCCGGCGCGGCCACCGGCCTCGGCGATCGGCTGGCGCAAACGATCCGCGAGGTGACGCGGCTGCGCGGCGAGGTCGCGTTCGTCGCACCCGGCAGCCTCCCCAACGACGGCAAGATGATCGACGACTTGCGCACGCCGGCCTGAAGCGCGGGCCGGTGGGCCGGCGGATGTCGGGGGTTACACGCTGGCGCGGCGCAACGCGCTCCGGACAATGAGACGATCGACCACGACGGAATTCCGCCATGAAAACGCTCCGCACGACCTTCGCCCTCCTCGTCCTCGCCCTGGCGGGACCGGCCCTCGCCGACTATCCCGACAAGCCGGTCACGATCGTCGTTCCCTTCACGGCCGGTGGCCCGACCGACAAGGTGGCGCGCGACCTCGCCGAGGCGCTGAGGAAGCCGCTCGGCGGACAGTCGGTCATCATCGAGAACGTCGGCGGCGCCGGCGGGACCCTCGGCGCCGCGAAGGTCGCGCGCGCCTCGAACGACGGCTACACGCTGCTTCTGCACCACATCGGCATGAGCACGTCACCAGCCCTCTATCGCACGTTGCCGTACAGGACGCTCGAGGATTTCGAGTACGTCGGCATGATCAACGAAGTGCCCATGACGCTGATCGGCAAGTCGACGCTGCCCGCGAACAACTATGCCGAGCTGATCAAGTGGATGGAAGCGAACAAGGGCAAGATCAACCTCGCCAATGCAGGCTTGGGCGCGGCGTCGCACCTGTGCGGCCTGCTCCTGCAGAGCGCGCTCAAGATCGACATGCAGACCGTTCCCTACAAAGGCACGGCGCCGGCGATGAACGACCTGCTCGGCGGCCAGGTCGACCTCATGTGCGACCAGACGACCAACACGACCGGCCAGATCGAGGCCGGCAAGGTGAAGGCGTTCGCGGTGACCTCGACCAAGCGGCTGACGACACCGGCCCTGAAGAACCTGCCGACGCTCGACGAGGCCGGGCTGAAAGGCTTCAACGTCAGCATCTGGCATGCGCTGTACGCGCCCAAGGGCACGTCGAAGGCGGTGACCGACAAGCTCAACGCAGCCTTGCGAACAGCGCTGAAGGATCCCGACTTCATCAAGCGCGAAGAGGCGCTCGGCGCGGTGGTCATCACCGACGCCCGCCTCGGCGGCGCCGAGCACAAGAAGTTCGTCGAGGCGGAAATCGCGAAGTGGGGGCCCGTCATCAAGGCCGCCGGACAGTACGCCGATTGAGGGCGATCACCGCGCCGCCTGGACGGCGTTGAATTGCGGCTCGACGTTCGACGGCAGGAGCTGGATCGAGGCGCGCAGGCCGGCGACTTCGTCCATGAGCGCCTGCTCGACCTCGCCGCGCAGCGCGGCGGCGCGGCCGAGGGTCCAGGTCGCCGGCACGTGCATGTGAACGTCGAGGAACCGGCAGCTGCCGGCGCGCCGAGTCACCATGTCGTCGAAGCGGACCGAGCTCTCGGCGAAGCGCGCCAGCGTGCGGTCGATGCTCGCCTGCACTTCGGTCTCGACGGCCTTGTCCATCAGGCCGTCGATCGACCCCCAGACGACGCGCGCGCCCTCGCGGATGATGTTGGCGGCGACGCCGATCGCTACCACCGGGTCGAGCCAGAGCCAACCGGTGACCTGGACGAGGGCGATCCCGACGACGACGCCGGCCGAGGTCCAGACGTCGGTGTAGAGATGACGGGCGTCGGCTTCGAGAGCGACCGAGCGGTGCTGGCGCGATGCCGCCAGCATCCTGTGGGCCAGCAACCCGTTGAGAACCGAGCTGCCGACCGTGAGCGCGAGGCCGATGCCGACGCCCTCCAGCGGCTGCGGGTTCATGAGGCGCTGCAAAGCCGCCCAGACGATGGCGATCGCCGCCGCGGCGATCATCAGCCCCTCGAAGGCGCTCGAGAAGTATTCCGCCTTGGTGTGGCCGAACGGATGGTCCTCGTCGGCGGGGCGCGCGGCGATCGTCACCATCGCGAGCGCAAAAAGAGCCGACGCCAGATTCACGAACGACTCGAGGGCGTCGGAAAGCAGGCCGACCGAGCCGGTGATCCACCACGCCGCGGTCTTCATGACGATCGCGACGACCGCCGTCGCGACCGACAGGCGAAGCAGCGTCGCGACCTGCATCGTCCTCAGCGGAGGGTGACGCGGACGAACTTGCGCTTGCCGACCTGGACGACGAACGTTCCCGTCGGCACCTTGAGGGCGCGATCGGAGACGACGTCGCCGTCGATGCGGACGCCGCCGCCTGCAAGAAGGCGCATCGCCTCGCTGCTGGAAGGCGCAAGCCCGGCTTGCTTGAGGAGGGCGCCGATGCCGAGGGGGGCGCCGTCCAATGAGACTTCTGGAATGTCTTCCGGAATGCCGCCACGAGCCCGCAGCGAAAAGTCGGCGTCTCCCTCCTGGGCGGCGGCCGAACCGTGGAAGCGGGCGGTGATTTCCTTGGCCAAAGCGACCTTGGCATCGCGTGGATTGCGGCCCGCCGCTACCTCCGCACGCCACCGAGCGACTTCCTCCCCCGGGAGCCAACTCAGGAGATCGTAGTATTTCCACATCAGATCGTCGCTGATCGACATCAGTTTGCCGAACATATCGTTTGGGCGGTCACTGATCGCGATGTAGTTTCCCTTGGACTTCGACATTTTCTCGACGCCATCGAGACCCTCCAGCAAGGGCATCGTCATGACGCATTGCGGCTCTTGCCCGTACTCGGCCTGGAGCGCGCGGCCGACGAGGAGGTTGAACTTCTGATCGGTACCGCCCAGCTCGAGGTCGGAGCGGAGCGCAACGGAGTCGTACCCCTGCATCAGCGGATAGAGGAACTCATGAACGCTGATCGGGGTTCCGGCCTTGAAGCGCTTGCTGAAGTCGTCGCGTTCCATCATCCGCGCGACGGTGTAGCGGCCGGCAAGCTCGATCATCCCGCGCGCCCCGAGCGGGTCGCTCCATTCGGAGTTGTAGCGGATCTCGGTTCGCGCGGGGTCTAGAACGAGGCTCGCCTGAGTGTAGTAAGTGCTTGCATTTTTCTCGATCTGCTCGCGCGTGAGCGGTGGGCGAGTGGTGTTCCGCCCGGACGGATCGCCGATCATCGAGGTGAAGTCGCCGATCAAGAAGATCACGGTGTGCCCGAGATCCTGAAGCTGCCGGAGCTTGTTCAGCACGACGGTGTGGCCGAGATGAATGTCCGGGGCGGTCGGATCGAGGCCGAGCTTGATGCGCAGCGGTACGCCTGTCGCCTCAGCGCGCGCCAACTTCGCCAGCCACTCGTTCTCGGGCAGCAGCTCGATGCAAAGGCGCTTCGATCGCTCGAAGGCGTCTCGAACGGAGTCTGTGACCGGATATTTCAGGAGCAGAGCCGGCGCGGGAATAGAGGCAGACATCACTGGCTGTTACGGGAAAGGGGACTCTGTCGGCCGGTATACTGCGCCGGCGTCCTACGGGGCAACGGGTTCATTCCCGACGCAGAGCGGACGAGCGTCACGATTCTAGTGGCGCCCCCGCTCACGACGATCAACCGAGGTGCAGACCGCAAGGCGCACCGACCGAACTGAGCGCCGAGCTCCGCAGAAATTGAAATCGTTGACATCCGTCGATGTCGCCTGGGACTACGCCACGGCGCACATCGCAAGCTTCGCTTCCCGCTATCCCCGCACACTGACGGCCACGGTCTCGCTCGGCCTCGCAGGCTTCGCCGCGACCGCGTTCAGCATCGCCCCCCAAGTGCCCGACGCCGCCGACCTGCCGCAGCGCACGGTCGTCGAAAGCGTCGCCACCGTCGACGTGAACGGGCAGCTTGATGCCCTCGCCGGGTACGACCTCGACCTTTATCGCAGCGACGTCACCCGGGTCAGCGACACCGCCGATTCGCTGCTGGCGCGCCTGAACGTTGCCGACCCCCGCGCTGCCGCTTTCCTGCGCAGCGACCCTGTGGCGCGAAGGCTGCTCGACGGCCGCGCCGGCACGCGCGTCCAGGTTCGCGTCGATTCGCGCGGCGCTCTGGAAGAGCTGGTGGCACGGTACGCCGCGCCTGGAAACGAAAAGCTGCCGACCCAGTTCACGCGCCTTCGCATCCAGCGCTTTGCCGAACGGCTGGTCGCCGACACGGCAACCTTGCCCCTCAGCTCGCAGACGCTGATGGCGGGCGGAACGATCCGTTCGTCGCTTTTCGGCGCCACCGATGAAGCAGGCATCCCCGACGCCGTCGCCACCCAGCTCGCGGAGGTCTTCGCCAACGACATCGACTTCCGGCGCGACCTGAAGCGCGGCGCGACCTTCTCTGTGGTCTATGAAGCGCTCACCGCCGACGGCGAGCCGATCACCTGGGGTCCCGTTGCCGGCCGCGTCCTCGCCGCCGAGTTCGTCAACAAGGGACAGACGTTCTCGGCCATGTGGTTTAGGGACGGCGATGGCAAGGGCGCCTACTTCGGCCTCGACGGGCAGAGCAAGCAGCGCTCGTTCCTCGCCAGCCCTCTCGAGTTCTCGCGCGTGACGTCGGGGTTTTCGATGCGCATGCATCCGATTCTGAACAGCTGGAAGCAGCACAACGGCGTCGATTACGGAGCGCCGATCGGCACGCCGGTGCGAACCGTCGGCGACGGCGTCGTCGAGTTTGCCGGCTGGCAGAACGGCTACGGCAACGTCGTCCACGTTCGCCACGGCAATGAGCGCCTCACCGTCTACGCCCACCTGAGCCGCGTCGACGTCGCCAAGGGCCAAAAGGTCGATCAGGCCACGATCATCGGCGCGGTTGGCCAGACCGGCTGGGCCACCGGGCCGCATCTGCACTTCGAGGTCAAGATCGACGGGCTTCAGCAGGATCCGCTGCTCGTTGCCCAACGCTCCGAGGCGGCCGTCGTCGCGCCGGCGTCGAAAGCCCGCTTCGGCCAACTGGCACACAGCGCTCGCGTCCAGCTCGGCGTCGCCGAGACGCTGCCGCGAATGCCACTCCTGGGCGAGTAGTGTTCGCGGCGGTCGCCCGTCGCGGCCCCGATGCGACGCCTGGTCGACCTTAGGCTGCAACTTTTCGCCAGCCTCTGCAACTCCCGTGAGCTCACTCTTCATCGGCCTGATGTCGGGAACGTCGCTCGACGGCGTCGACGGCGTGGTCGCGGAATTCGCCTCGCCAAAAGGCTCTGCCGATGTTCGAGTCTTCGCCCACGCCAAGCGCGCCTTCGCGCCGGCATTGCGGGCCGAGCTGGCTGCGCTCAACCGTCCCGGCGATAACGAGATCCACCGAGCCGCGCTCGCCGCCAACGCGCTCGGCCGCGACTACGCCTCGCTCGTCGACGAGCTTCTCGCCGGCGCCGCTGTCCCCAAGGAACGGATTGTCTGCATCGGCTGCCACGGCCAGACGATTCGGCACCGACCGGGCGCCTTCGACGGCACCGGCTACACGACACAGGTGAACGCGCCGGCCCTTGTCGCCGAGCTGACCGGCATCGACGTGATCGCCGACTTCCGCAGCCGCGACATCGCCGCCGGTGGCCAGGGTGCTCCCCTCGTACCGGCGTTCCATCGCGCGATCTTCGGTCGCGCAGGGACGACGGTCGCGGTGCTCAACCTCGGCGGCATCGCCAACCTCACCGTCCTCGGACCGGCCGGCGAGGCGATCGGCTATGACTGCGGCCCGGCCAACACCCTGCTCGACCTCTGGAGCGAGCGCTCCTCGGGACGCCCCTTCGACGAAGCCGGGCGGGTCGCGGCGCGGGGCGATGTCGATCGCCGCCTGCTCGACACCCTTCTCGCCGAGCCCTACTTCGCGCTCGATCCGCCCAAGAGCACGGGCCTCGACCTCTTCAACGCGGCGTGGCTCGACGCGCGTCTGGACACGGCCGATGCGCGCGCCCGGCTTCGCCCGGAGGACGTGCAAGCGACGTTGGCCGAGCTGACGAGCGAGGTCGTCGGTGCCGCCTGCCGTCGCCACGCCGCCGACGTTGCCGAGCTGGTCGTCTGCGGCGGTGGCGCCTTCAACGCCGACCTGATGCGGCGGCTCGGCCGAGCGCTTGCCCCGATGGCAGTGGTGACCAGCGACACGCGCGGACTGCCGGCCGACCAGGTCGAGGCGACGGCGTTCGCGTGGCTGGCGCGCGCCTTCGTCGAGCGCATCCCGGGCAATATCGCGTCGGCGACCGGCGCGGGCGGTCCGCGTGTCTTGGGCGCGCTGTACCCGGCTCGCTAAGCCGCGGCCGAAAAAAAGCCGCCTCGCGGCGGCTTCGTTCAATACCTCGACGTGGCTCAGGCGGAAAAGCTCGAGCCGCAGCCGCAGGTCGTCGTCGCGTTCGGATTCTTGATCACGAACTGGGCGCCCTGAAGATCGTCCTTGTAGTCGATCTCGGCACCGGCGAGGTACTGCAGGCTCATCGCGTCGATGAGCAGCGTCACGCCGTTCTTGGCCATCGCGGTGTCGTCGTCGTTGACGATCTCGTCGAAGGTGAAGCCGTACTGGAAGCCGGAGCAGCCGCCGCCCTGGACGAACACGCGCAGCTTGAGGTCAGGATTGCCTTCCTCGTCGACAAGCTCCTTGACCTTGTTCGCGGCGCTGTCGGTGAAGACGAGCGGCGGCGGAGGCGCATCGGCCTCGGGCGAGCTGACGATGTTTTCGGCGACTGCGCTCATGCAACGCTCCTGGGAAAGGCGAGAACCGACATTATCGGCGAACCTCTGCGCCTGCGGGCTCGGCAGGGACATGGATCAGATGCGGTCCGTGACCGAAACGACAAGGCCGCCCGAGGGCGGCCTTTGGAGAACGAAGGGGAGCCCGATCAGCGCTTGCTGAACTGCTTCCTGCGCCGGGCACCGTGCAGGCCGACCTTCTTGCGCTCGACCTCGCGGGCATCACGGGTGACGAAGCCGGCCCGGCTCAGGTCGGGCTTCAATGCCGCGTCGTAGTCGATCAGGGCGCGAGTGATGCCGTGGCGCACCGCACCGGCCTGGCCGGTTTCGCCACCGCCGTGGACGTTGACCTTCACGTCGAAGGCGGCGTCATTGGCAGTCAGCACGAGCGGCTGGCGCACGACCATGATCGAGGTCTGGCGGCCGAAATATTCTTCGACCGGCTTGCCGTTGACGAGGATCTGGCCGCTGCCCTTCTTCATGAAGACGCGAGCGACCGACGACTTGCGCCGGCCCGTTCCATAGTTCCAGTTTCCGATCATCGCGGCGTGTCCTGAAGAATGTCGAGTTTCTTGGGCTGCTGCGCGGTGTGCGGATGCGTGTCGCCCGCATACACCTTCAGCTTCTTGATCATCGCGTAGCCGAGCGGCCCCTTGGGCAGCATGCCCTTGACGGCTTTCTCAAGTGCACGGCCAGGATGACGGGCCTGCATGTCCTTGAACTTTATGCCGCGGATTCCGCCGGGATATCCGGAGTGCCGGTAATAGATCTTGTCTTCGGCCTTGTTGCCGGTGACGCGGATCTTCCCGGCGTTGACGATGACGATGAAATCGCCGGTATCGACGTGAGGCGTGTAAATGGCTTTGTGCTTGCCGCGCAGGCGGAGGGCGACTTCACTGGCCACCCTGCCCAACACCTTGTCGGTCGCGTCGATCACAAACCACTCATGCGTCACTTCGGCGGCTTTGGCGCTGAAGGTTTTCATGGGTTCTGAAGTTGGATTCGAGCCTCTTGCTGCGCCGTGCTCGGCCGCGCTTCGGATGGCGGGCTCTCGAACGGAACGGGGTCCACGCCCGGGCATGACGGACGGCTCTCGCCGAGGCGGATGGCGAAAAGCCTTCCAGTATAGCCCGTGG
>JBDSLQ010000153.1:0-11541 GCA_039916285.1 Caldimonas sp. | reverse complement strand
GCGCCCTCGAGTACCTGATGCACCGCGAGTGCGAGAACCTGTCGGGCGGCGAGATGCAGATGGTCGCGATCGCGCGCGCCCTCGTCGGCGCGCCCGGCCTGGTCCTCTTCGACGAGCCGAGCCAGGGGCTGGCGCCGAAGATCGTCCAGGACGTGATGAAGACGATCGTTCGCCTCAAGGACGAGGGCATCGCCGTCCTCCTCGTCGAGCAGAACGTGGCGAGCGCGCTCGCCGTCGCCGACAGCGTCTACGTGCTCGACCGCGGCCGCGTCGTCCACCGCGGTCCGGCGGCGACGCTGCGCGACGACGCCGCGGCGCGCAGGGCGCTGCTCGGCGTGTGACCGCCATGAGCCCGCCGCTGCTCCACGTCGACCGGCTCGCCAAGCAATACCGGCGCGGCCTGCTGCGCGCCGAGGTGACTTTCTCGCTCGAGGCCGACTTCACGATCGAGGCGCCCTGCGTCGTCGGCGTCATGGGACCGAACGGGTCGGGCAAGACGACGCTGTTCGAGCTGATCACCGGCAGCAACGTGCCGTCGAGCGGGCGCGTCCTGGTTGCCGGCCAGGACATCCACGCCGTCCGCTACGGCGAGCGTGACCGCGTCGCCATCCACTACCACCAGTCGTACCAGGTGCGGTCGTTCCGGCGCACGCGCCCCGAAGTGGCGATGGCGCGCGCCGCGAGCAGTGCGCCGCTCGTCCACCTCTTCGACGAGCCGCAGTTCAACACGCAGGACGGCTACATCGGCTTCATGCTCGACTTCTTCCGCGCCCTGCGCAGGAAGGACCGGCTCGTCTTCCTGTGCCTGCATCCGAACGAGCCGTACCACCTCGACATCCTGCGCGAGAGTTGCGACCGCTTCATCTTCGTCGACCGTGGCCGCCTGACGCATGCCCCGTCGCTTGCCGCGCTTCAACAGGACGAGCGCGTCCGCGCCTATCTCGGTCGGCTCGCCTCGCCCGCTAAAGCGGTAGCTCTGTGAAGTAGCGGCCGCCGTGAAAGAGAAGCGGGCTTGCACCGGCGCGCCGCCCGCATGACTCGACTTCGCCGACGAAGATGACATGGTCGCCTTCCTCGTAGCGGCTCCGGTTGAAGCATTCGAACGCGGCGGCGGCACCCTCGAGCAGCGGCACGCCGCTCGCGCCGCGCCGGTAGGCGACGCCGTCAAAGCGGGCGACGTCCTTGCTCGCGAAGCGCTCGGCGAGCGCGCGCTGGTCGGCGGCGAGGATGTTGATCGCGTAGTGCGAGCCGCGCGCGAACGCCGGCATCGAGCCGGCCTGGCGCGACAGGCTCCAGAGGACGAGGGGCGGATCGATCGACACCGAGTTGAAGGAGTTCGCGGTGAGGCCGATCGGCCCGCCCTCGGCGGTGAGGGCGGTGACGATGGTCACGCCGGTCGCGAATGTCGCCAGGGCGTCGCGAAACTCGTCGGCAGCGAAAGTCGGGGGCGCGGCGCGCGCGGTTCGGACCATGACGGATTGTCGATGCTCGGCCGATCACGCGCCGGCGTGGGGCGGCGGGGAGCGCCACCTATCATCGAATCCTGGATCAAGAACGCCCCCCGCCGCCCGCCCCGCGCCTGGACCTGAAGGCGCTGCACCGCCTCGCCGCGGTCACCGTCCTCGGCTTCGCTTCGGGCCTGCCGCTTGCGCTGACGGGCCAGGCGATGCAGGCCTGGCTCACCGCCGACGGCATCGACCTCGCGACGATCGGCTTCCTGAGCCTGGTCGGCCTGCCCTACACCTTCAAGTTCCTGTGGGCGCCGCTGATGGACCGCTTCGAGCCGCCGTGGCTCGGCCGGCGCCGAAGCTGGCTCGTGCTGACCCAGCTGGCGCTCGCCGCGGCGCTGTTCTGGATGGCTGCGACACCGCCCGGCGCCGCCCTCGGCGCCTTCGCGCTGCTCGCCGGCCTCGTCGCCTGGCTCTCGGCCTCGCAGGACGTCGTCGTCGACGCCTACCGGACCGACCTGCTGCCCGCCGCCGAGCGCGGCTTCGGCTCGTCGCTCAACGTGCTCGGCTACCGGCTGGCGATGATCCTCTCCGGCGGCATCGCCTTCATCTGGGTCGACGCGCGCCAGGGCGGCGGCTGGACCTGGCCCGAGGTCTACCGGGCGATGGCGCTGCTGATGATCGGCGCGGCGGTGTTCTCGGCGCTGCTGCTGCCGCGCCTCGTCGCTGCGCCCAAGCCGTCGAGCGTCGCCCGCAACGACGTGCTCGGCTTTCTCGCCGTCGCGGCCGCCGTCGCGGCGGGCTTCGTCGTCACCCGCTACGCGTTCGCGCCGGCAGCGCGGACGCTGCTCGCGCCGTGGTTCGCGGCACAGGGGGCGACGGCCTCTTCGGCGGCGAGCTGGGCCGATCTCGTCGCCCTGTTCGCCGGCATCGGATTGACGCTCCCCCTCGTCGCGTGGGCGGCGCGGCGGGCCCGCTTCGAGACCTTCCTCGGCAGCCTGGGAAGCTATTTCTCGCAGGCCGGAGCGATGCCATTCCTGGCCTTCATCGTCCTCTACAAGCTGGGCGACGCATTCGCCGGCTCGCTGCTCACACCCTTCCTGCTCCAGGCGATGCAGTACAGCACGGCCGAGGTCGGCGTCGTCAACAAGGTGATCGGCCTGTGGCTGACGATCGGCGGCGCGCTGCTCGGCGGCGCGCTCATGATCCGGCTCGGCCTCTGGCGCGCGCTGATGCTCTTCGGCATCCTGCAGATGCTCAGCAACGTCGGCTTCTGGTGGCTGGCGGTGAACGGCCGCGACGCCCTGCCCGGCCTCGTTCTCCCGGCGTTCGACTGGGGCTTCGTCAAGCTCGCCGAGCCGACCCCCGTCGACGGCGGGCTGCTGATGGTCATCGCCAGCGAGAACATCACCAGCGGCATGGGGACGGCGGCGTTCGTCGCCTTCCTGATGAGCCTGTGCAACCGGCGCTTCAGCGCCACCCAGTTCGCCCTGCTGAGCGCGTTCGCCTCGGTCGGGCGGGTCTGGGTCGGGCCGTTCGCCGGCGTGCTCGCGCAGTCGATCGGCTGGCCGGCGTTCTTCCTCGCCTCGATCGTCGCGGCGCTGCCGGCGCTGGCCCTGCTCGCAGTGTTGCGCCGGCCGATCGACATGCTGGAGCACGATCCGCAGGCTGCCGACGGCCGGGTCGAGGAAGCGAGGCCGTGATCGAACCCGGGCTGCAAGAGCGAACGAGGTGCCGACGCTGTGGCTGCGCGCCGTTGCCAAGGCCGGCAGGGCCAGGCGCAGGTCGGCGCCTGTTCGTGCGCGTGCTCGGCGCCGGCGCGGCCGCGCTCGCGACCGGCGCCTTCGGCCGCGAAGGCGTCGATGTCGGGCCGCCATCGGTGTTCGCCAAGGCCGTGCCCGCCGACCAGATCGAGCGGATGGCAACGAGCCAGTACCTCGCCTTGATGCAGCAGAGCGCGAGCCGCCGCAGCCTCGCGCCGAAGGAGCATCCGCAGCTGCTGCGCCTGCGCGCGATCGCGGCGCGAATCGTCCCGTTCGCCGCGGAATGGAACCCGCGCGCACGCTCCTGGCAATGGGAGGTCAACCTGATCGGCAGCCCGCAGATCAACGCCTTCTGCATGCCCGGCGGCAAGATCGCGTTCCATTACGGCATCCTCGATCGCCTGCGCCTGAGCGACGACGAGGTGGCGATGGTGATGGGCCACGAGATGGCGCACGCGCTGCGCGAGCACGCGCGCGAACAGATGGGCAAGAACATGGCCACGCGCGGCGCGGTGGAGATCGGCGCCGCGATCCTCGGCCTCGGCACCGGCGGGCGGATCCTCGCCGACGCCGGCCGCCAGCTGCTGACGCTCGAGTTCGGCCGAGAAGACGAAACCGAGGCCGACCTGATCGGCCTCGAGCTCGCCGCGCGCGCCGGCTACGACCCGCGCGCCGGCGTCACGCTGTGGCAGAAGATGGCCGAGGCGAATCGGCGCGCGCCGGTCGAGCTGCTGAGCACGCACCCGTCGGGGCCGACGCGGATCAGCGGCATCAAGGCCAACCTGCCGAAGGTCGAAGGCTTGTATGCGCGGGCGGAGAAGCCGGTGCGACGGTTCGCGCCGCCCTGATAGCCTGCCGGCCGCCGACGCCGCGCGACCTGTCGCGATCCTCAGGCCGCGCTCAGGCGCGGCGCGAACCAGCCGGCGATCGGCATCACGGCGTGACGTCGCAGGACGCCCTTGACCGGCGGCAGCACGGCGACCTGCCGCACCAGGGCGCGGATGCTCTCGGCGCCTGTCTTGGCCCGCATGCTGCCGATCTGGCTGCGCACCGTCGAGATGGCGACGCCGAGCAGGGCCGCGATCTGCGCCGGCGGCACGCCGCTGCAAAGCTCCTTCAGGACGCGAACTTCGGCACCGGTGAGATGGTGGATGCGCGCGAAGCCCTGCACCGAGAGCGATTCGCACATCTCGCGCTTGCCGAGAACGATGAGGACTGCGCGCGGGCCCTCGGCGGCGGCCTCGAGGGGAACGACCGAGACGCTGGTTCGATGGGTTTCCTCGCCGACCGTCAGCAGCCTGCGCATGCCGCGTCCCGATGCCATCGTGACCGCGTCGTGAAGCGGTGCGACGTCGCGGGCGAGCCGGGCGCGCAGATCGTTGCCGACGAGCTGGAGCGGATGCCGGTCGTCGAGCTCGACCTGCGCCGCGTCGTTGAGGTGGACGATGTTCATGCCTTCGTAGAGCACGACGATGCCGTAGTCGAGCTCGTCGAGAGCGCCGGCCAGCCACTGCCAGATCGGCGGCGCGACGTTGGGGCTCGGTTGAACCGAGGCGGAGAACGACGAGCTGCGGTATGCGACGTGTGCCATGGCGCTTCCTTCCGGGATGTCGATCAGCGATTGCATGGCACGGAGATTACGAAGCGAACGCCGCCGCGGGAGGTGCAGAAGGCGGGCGCGGCAAGTGCAATATTCACACCGCGCGACAATCGCGATGTGTCAGCGCCGCCGCCCACCTCCGACACGCTCGACGACGCCCTGCTGCGCGAGATCGCGGGCAAAGGGGGGATCAAGCGCTATCCGGCGCAGGCGATCCTGATCAACGAGGGCGATTCGAGCGACTCGCTCTACATCCTCCTCAGCGGCCGGGTCAAGGTCTACTCCACCAACGCCGAGGGCAGGGAAGTGGTCATTGCCGTCCACGGCGGTGGCGAGTACATCGGCGAGCTGTCCCTCGATGGCGGAGTGCGCAGTGCCTCGGTCATGACGCTCGAGCCGACCACCTGCTCGGTCGTGAGCGGGTCGAGCCTGCGCGAGTTCATCGCCGCCCATCCGGATTTCGCCTCGCACCTCATCCGAAAGCTCATCCGCTCGGTGCGCCAGGCCACCGAAAGCGTCAAGAGCCTGGCCCTCGAGGACGTGTACGCGCGCGTGGTGCGGCTTCTCGGCGATCTTTCCGATCCGGGCCCGGACGGGCAGCGACGCGTGCGCGAGCGGATCACCCAGCAAGGCATCGCCCACCGCATCGGCGCATCGCGTGAAATGGTCAGCCGGATCTTCAAGGATCTCGGCACCGGCGGCTACATCGCTCAGGAGGACGGCCGCATCGTCATCGTCAGGAAGTTGCCGCCGGCGTGGTAGTCCGTGAATAAGCCGCACCTCGCCTGCGCATTGCGACGTTGAGCGTCGCGCTCCCCGTTCCTACAGTGAGCGCGGTCGGTGGCCCGAGCGCCATCGACGTCACTGGGGATACATCATGCGCAGGTACCGTTCATTCATCCACGAAATCGTCTTCGTCGTGTTGATCATGATCGCGGCGATGGCCTCGGCGGTTCTGGAGACAGCGGCCGTCCTGGGCGCGTTCCCGGCGATCGACTTCGCGCCCAAGGCGGCGCATGTCGCGCCATCGGACGCACCTCGACCGGATGGCGCCGCCTCGTCGGTCGACGGCGCGCTGCTGAGCGTCGCACTACCGCGCCTGGCGCGACCGGGGTGCTGATCGTCGCCGAACCTAGCCGCGCAGCGCGCTCAGCAACCAGCGATTCAGGTCGGCTATTTCCGCCGCGCACACCGAATGCGCCATCGCGTACTCGTGCCACTCGACCGGGTGGCCGAGCTCGACCAGCACGTCGCGCGACTGGCGCGCGCGCGCAACCGGGATCACCGGGTCGCTCGTGCCGTGGGCCAGGAAGATCGGGGTCTGCCGATTCGCGGCGTGCCGCTCGGCCTCGGCCTTGGCGGCCAGCGGCAAGTAGCCCGACAGGCCCGCCAGGCCGGCGAGGCGCTCGCCGTGGCGCAGCCCCGTCATCAGCGTCATCGCGCAGCCCTGGCTGAAGCCGGCCAGGACGATCCGGCCGGCGCCGACCCCGCGCGCCGTCTCGCGCGCGATCAGCGCGTCGACCAGCGCCTGCGATTCGCGCAAGCCGATCTCGTCCTCGCCCAGCGCGCGCGCGTCGAGGCCGAGGATGTCGTACCAGGCGCGCATCACGTGGCCGCCATTGATCGTCACCGGCCGTGTCGGTGCGTGCGGAAAGACGAAGCGCACCGGGCCGACCGCGGCGAGGTCGAGCTCGCGCGCGACCGGAACGAAGTCGTTGCCGTCGGCGCCCAGGCCGTGCAGGATGATCACCGAGGCGCGGGGCGACGGGCCGGTTTCGTGTTCGATCGCTTCGAGGTCCATGTCGTTCTTTTCCTGTGCGCGAGGGGCGAGTCTCGCTGCTGCGCCGAGCAATCCGCGCGCCGTGCCGCGCTTACAAGGTGAAGTCGTAGTCGATGACGAGCGGCGCGTGGTCGCTGAAGCGCTGCTCGAGGTAGATGTGCTCGTGCGCCGCCAGCGAGGCGACCCCGGGGGTCGCCAGGTGATAGTCGAGGCGCCAGCCGACATTCCTGGCGCGCGCCTGGCCGCGGCTGCTCCACCACGTGTATTGCTCGGGTCGGGGGTTGAGGGTGCGGAACACGTCGACGAAGCCGAGCTCCTCGAACAGGCGCGTCATCCAGGCCCGCTCTTGCGGCGTGAAGCCCGGCCGGTTGCGGTTGCCGCGCCAGTTCTTCAGGTCGATCTCCTTGTGGGCGATGTTGATGTCGCCGACCACGATCACCTCGCGCTCACTCGCCAGCGCGTGCAGGTAGGGCGCCATCAGCGCGAGGAAGCGGAACTTCGCCGCCTGCCGATGCTCACCCGCCGAGCCGCTCGGGAAGTAGCAGCTGACGACGCTGAGGCGCGGCAGCCCGCGCCTTCCCACGCGGTCGAAGCGAGCCTCGACATAGCGGCCCTCGGCGTCGAACTCGGCGTCGCCGAAGCCGAGGCGAACGGCGCTCGGGCGCTTCCTGCTGTAGAGGCCGACGCCGCTGTAGCCCTTTCTCTCGGCGAAATGGAAGTGGCCCTTCATGCCGGCGACCTTGTCGAAGCGGCCCGTGATGGTCTCGGCCTGGGCCTTGATCTCCTGCACGCCCATACAATCTGCGCCGACGCCTTCGGCCCAGGCCTCGAACCCCTTCGCGGCCGCCGAACGGATGCCGTTCAGGTTGAGCGAGACGAGGCGGAACAAGCGCTTTCCTGCATGACCAGCCCCGCTTCCGACAGCACCATCGCGCACGAGTTCGTGCAGTTCGCGCTGGAGTCCGGGGTGCTGCGGTTCGGCGAGTTCAAGACCAAGGCGGGGCGGCTGTCGCCGTACTTCTTCAACTCGGGTCTCTTCGACGACGGCGTCAAGCTCATGCGCCTCGGCGAATTCTATGCGCGGCGTCTCGCCGCCTCGGGGCTCGCCTTCGACATGCTCTTCGGTCCGGCCTACAAGGGCATCACGCTTGCGGCCGCCGTCGCGATCGAGCTCGGCCGGCGCGGCCGCCCGATGCCCTTCGCCTACAACCGGAAGGAAGCAAAAGATCACGGTGAGGGCGGACTCGTCGTCGGCGCACCATTGCGGGGCCGCACGGTCATCGTCGATGATGTGATCACCGATGGCGCTTCCAAGCGGGAGTCGGTGGAGTTGCTGCGCCGAGAAGGTGCCGAGCCGGTCGCTGTCCTGATCGCGCTCGACCGGATGGAGCGCGGCGGCTCCGGAGAGAAATTGTCCGAGCGGTCCGCCGTTGAAGATTTCGAACGCGACTACGGCATGCCGGTGATCCCGGTCGCGACCGTGGCCGATCTGATGGAGTTTCTGACGTCCCATGCCGACCCGCTGCTTGCCGCCCACGCCGATGCTGTTGCCGCCTATCGGCGGCGCTACGGGATCTGACGCGACGCGTTTCGCGAAGCTCGGCTGGCCCGCGCTCTTCGCTGCCGCGGCGATGGCCGTGCCGCTGGCCGCCCGCGCCGCCGACGCCCAGGCCGGCCGGCCGATCATCCAATGCGAGCTGAACGGCAAGAGGCTCACCTCCGACCGGCCGATCCCCGAGTGCGTGCACAAGGAGCAGCGCGAGCTCAATCCCGACGGGTCCCTGAAGCGAATCATCGCGCCGACGCCGACGGCGGACGAAGTCGCGGCCAGGGAACAGCAGGACCGCGACGCAAAGGCGGAAGCCGCCGCCAAGGGCGACGCCCTCCGGCGCGACCGCAACCTGATGCAGCGGTTTCCCGACGAGGAGGCTCATCGCAAGGCGCGCGAGAAGGCGCTCGACGAGCTGCGCATCTCGACCAGGAACTCGGCCGTCCGCATCGCCTCGCTGGTGGGCGAGAGAAAGAAGCTCGACGAAGAAAAGCAGTTCTACGTCAACGACCGCGTCAACAAGCCGCTGCCCGGCGGGCTGAAACAGAAGATCGACGCCAACGACGCAGCGCTCGACGCGCAGAGGTCGCTGGCGCAGAACCAGGTCGCCGAGACAGAACGCATCAATGCGCTCTACGACGTCGAGCTCGCGCGACTGAAAAGGCTCTGGAGCGGCGCATCGCCGGGATCGCTGGGGCCGATTCCCGGGTCCAAGGCCCCGGCGGCACCGACGACGGCGACGACGGCGGCAAAGAGCGCCGGCTAGAGCCGGGCGGCAGAAAGCGGTCCGCGGCGGGCCGGGGCCGGCTCGGCATCAGCCCAGCTTCTTGCGCAGCAGCGCCCCGACCTCGGCCGGATCTGCCTTGCCCTTGCTGGACTTCATCGCCTGGCCGACGAGGGCGTTGAACGCCTTGTCCTTGCCGGCGCGGAACTCGGCGACCGACTTCGCGTTGGCGGCGATCACGTCGTCCACGATCCGGTCGAGCTCGCCCGCGTCGCGCATCTGGCGCAGCCCGCGCGCGTCGATCAGCGCGTCGACGTCGGCCGCGCCGTCTTGCCAAAGCGTGTCGAGGAGCTGGCGTGCTCCGGCGTTCGAGATCGTTCGATCGGCGACGCGCGCGATCAGCGCGGCAAGGCGCTCCGGCGCAAACGGAATTTCGACCCCGGCGGTCGCGTTCAGGCGTCTCGAGATCTCGCCCATGATCCAGTTGGCGGCCAGCTTCGGCTCCCGGCTGGCCACCGCGGTCGCCTCGAAGTACTCCGACAGCGTCATGCTCTGCGTCATCATCGACGCGTCGTAGACGCTGAGCGAGTACTCGCTCTGAAATCGCAAGGCGCGATCCCGCGGCAGCTCAGGCATCGCCGCGCGGATGGCGCCGATCCAGTCGGCGCCGATCGCCAGCGGCGGCAGGTCGGGGTCGGGAAAGTAGCGGTAGTCGTGCGCGTCTTCCTTGCTGCGCATCGCCCGCGTTTCGCCGTGCTCGGCGTCGAACAGCACGGTCGCCTGCTGCACGCTGCCGCCGTCCTCGAGCAGGTCGATCTGCCACTGCACCTCGTAGTCGATCGCCTGCTGCATGAAGCGAAAGCTGTTCAGGTTCTTGATCTCGCGGCGCGTGCCGAGCGCAGCGCCCGGCCGCCGCACCGAGACGTTGGCGTCGCAGCGAAAGCTCCCTTCCTGCATGTTGCCGTCGCAGATGCCCAGCCAGACGACGAGCGTGTGCAGGGCGCGCGCGTACTCGACCGCCTCGGCGCTCGAGCGCATGTCGGGCTCGGTGACGATCTCGAGCAGGGGCGTGCCGGCGCGGTTCAGGTCGATCCCCGACCAGTCGCCCTGGAAGTCGAGCGGCGCGCCGGCGCCTGGCTCGCCGTCCCGTCCAACGCCGTGCAGCGACTTGCCGGCGTCTTCCTCGAGATGGGCGCGCGTCAGCTGGACGCGGTGGGCGACCTCGCCGACGAAGAAGTCGACCGCGCCGCCCTGCACCACGGGCGTCTCGTACTGGCTGATCTGGTAGCCCTTGGGCAGGTCGGGATAAAAGTAGTTCTTGCGCGCGAAGATCGAGACCGGCGCGATCTTCGCGCCGACCGCCAGGCCGAAGCGTATGGCCCGCTCCACCGCGCCCCGGTTGGCGACGGGCAAGGTTCCCGGCAGGGCCAGGTCGACGACCGATGCCTGCGTGTTCGGCGCCGCGCCGAAGGCCGTCGACGCGCCGCTGAAGATCTTCGAGCAGGTCGAGAGCTGGGCGTGCGTCTCGATGCCGATGACGACCTCGAAGCCGCGAATGAGCCCAGCCAGTCGAGTCGCCTCGCCGTTCATCGCCCAGCCCCGCCGAGCGTCGGCATGCGCGTGTGCCAGTCGGTGGCGCCCTGAAACGCATGCGCCGTGTGCAGCAGCGTCCCCTCGGCGAAGTAGTTGCCCACCAGCTGCAGCCCGACCGGCATGCCGGCGGCGCCGAAGCCCGCCGGGATGCTCATTCCCGGCAGGCCGGCCAGGCTTGCCGGCAGCGTGAAGATGTCGGCGAGGTAATTGGCGACCGGATCGTCGCTCTGCGCGCCGAGCGGCCAGGCGACGGTCGGCGCCACCGGCCCGGCGATCACGTCGCAATGGCGAAAGCAGGCCTGGAAGTCGTCGGCGATCATCCGGCGCAGCTTTTGCGCCTGCAGGTAGTAGGCGTCATAGTAGCCGTGCGACAGGACGTAGGTGCCGATCATGATCCGGCGCTTGACCTCGGCGCCGAAGCCCTCGCTGCGGCTGGCGCGGTACATCGACTGCAGGTCTTGGTAGTGCTCGGCGCGGTGGCCGTAGCGGACGCCGTCGAAGCGCGACAGGTTCGACGACGCTTCCGCCGGCGCGATCAGGTAATAGACCGGGATCGACAGCTCGGTGCGCGGCAGCTGGACGTCGACGAGGGTCGCGCCGAGGCGCGCCATCTCGGCCAGCGCCGCGCGCAGCGCGCTCTCGACGTCGCTCGCCAGCGCCGCCGGGAAGAACTCCTTCGGCAGGCCGATGCGCAGGCCCTGCAGCGGCCGGGCCGCCGACGCGCCGGCGCGTGCCTTGGCGAGCTCGGCGTGGAAATCCTGTGGCGGCCGCTCGGCGCTGGTCGAGTCGCGCGGATCGAAGCCGCTCATCGCGCCGAGGACGAACGCGCAGTCCTCGGCACTGCGCGCCAGCACGCCGGCCTGGTCGAGGCTCGACGCGAAGGCGATCATTCCCCAGCGCGAGCACACGCCGTAGGTCGGCTTGATGCCGGTGATGCCGCAGAAGCTCGCCGGCTGGCGGATCGAGCCGCCGGTGGCGGTGCCGGTCGCCGCCGGCAGCAGGCGCGCCGCCACCGCCGCCGCCGAGCCGCCCGACGAGCCGCCGGGGACACGGCTCTGGTCCCAGGGGTTGCGGGTGATATGGA
>JBDSLQ010000152.1:0-6225 GCA_039916285.1 Caldimonas sp. | reverse complement strand
CCCGAGCAGTACGCCTGGATGCGCGCCTACAGCCCCTACGACAACCTGAAGGCCGGCCCGTATCCGGCCATGCTCGTGCGCACCGGCCTGAACGACACGCAGGTCGCCTACTGGGAGCCGGCCAAGTACGTTGCCCGCCTGCGCACGCTGAAGAGCGACGACCGGCCGCTGCTCCTGAAGATCAACCTCGAGGTCGGCCATGGCGGCGCGTCGGGCCGCTTCGACGCGCTGCGCGAGATCGCCGAGGACGACGTCTTCCTGCTCGTCGAGCTCGGACTGGCTGTCTGAGCGCGGGCGCGCTCAGACGTCGAAGAAGACGGTCTCGTCGTCGCCCTGCAGGCGGATGTCGAAGCGGTAGACGGCGACGCCGTCCTTGCCTTTGCCCTTGCCGCCTTTCGGCTGGCGCTCGGCGACCAGCGTCTTCCTGCGCTGCTCCCACTCGATCAGGTTGAGCACGGCGTCCTCGGCGTTGGCGTCGGCCTCGTCGCTGAAGTAGATGCGCGTGTTGAGGCCGACGTTGATGCCGCGCGCGACGATCCAGGCATTGATGTGCGGCGCCATGACGCGGCCGTTGCGCCCTTCGACGCGCCCCGGCTTGACGGTGTCGAAGCTGTAGACGCCGGTCGCGAAGTCGGTGCAGGCCCGGCCCCAGCCACGAAACGCGGGGTCGATCGCCTTGCGGGGCTGGCGGTCGGCGGGATGCGCGTACCTGCCGGCCGCGTTGGCCTGCCAGATCTCGATCAGCACGTCTTTCAGCACGGTGCCGATGCCGTCGAAGACGCGGCCCTCGATGCGGATCCTCTCGCCCTTGGTCTTGGCGCCGGCGAGGGCGTTGCCGAAGTTGTTCTGGAAGATGTCGAAGCCGGCCGCTTGCGGCGCCAGGCCGATGTGGACGTACGGACCGGCGGTCTGCGACGCCGTCTCGCGCCGGACGACGAGGTCGCTGCCGCCGGGTGCCGGGCAGGGGCCCGCGAGGCCGTGGCGACGCTGCATCGGGCGGCTCATCGCCGGGCTCCCGCGGGCGTCTGCTGGACGTGATTCTCGAACAGCGTCGCGCGCTGGCCGCGCAGGACGATGTCGAAGCGGTAGGCGCGGCTGTCGAGCTGGACGAAGGCGCCGATGTCCTGCAGCGCGATCAGGCCGCGAATCTGCTCCTCGCTCGGCGCGACACCGAGGATCGGGCAGCTCCTGATGAGCGGATCGCCCTCGAAATACATCTGGGTGACGAGGCGCTGCACCCAGCCGTCGCCCGAGATCGCGTAGTGGATGTGCGCCGGCCGCCAGTCGTTGACGCGGTTGCGCCACGGATACGGCCCGGGCTTGATCGTGCGGTAGGCGTAGTAGCCGTTGTCGTCGGTGAGCATCCGGCCGCAGCCGCCGAAGTTGGGATCGAGGGCGCCGATGTACTGGTCCTTCTTGTGGCGGTAGCGGCCGCTCGCGTTGCACTGCCAGACCTCCACCAGCGCGTTCTTCAGCGGCCGGCCGAGCTGGTCGTGGACGTAGCCGTGGACGACGATGCGCTCGCCGACCGGCATGCCGCCCTGGGCGTAGTTGAGGATCAGGTCGTTGTCGAGCGCGCCGAGCTCGTCGGCGCGAAACACCGGCGCCGTCACTTCCGAAAGCGACTGCTGCAGCGAGATCAGCGCCAGCTTCGGGCTGCGCAGGACACTGGTCTTGTAGGCCGGCGTGTACGCCGCCGGGTGCGACGTCGTGTCGCGCATCTGGAATTCGGCGTCGGCCTGGGGCGCTTTCATGAAGTCTCCTGCACAGGGCGTGGCGCGATTTTGCCCTTGCGCTGGAAGAGTCGCTTCAGCCCCTGCACGCCGTCGTCGACGAAGGTGAACACGACCGGGATGACGAGCAAGCTCAGGAAGGTCGACGTGATCAGGCCGCCGATGACGACGATCGCCATCGGCGCGCGAAAGCTCGGGTCGGTGCCGATGCCGAGGGCGATCGGCATCATGCCGGCGCCCATGGCGATCGTCGTCATGACGATCGGCCGGGCCCGCTTGTGGCAGGCATCCAGCAGCGCCTCCATGCGCGACATGCCCCAGTCGCGCCGCGCCATGATCGCGTACTCGACGAGCAGGATCGAGTTCTTGGTGGCGATGCCCATCAGCATGATCAGGCCGATCATCGACGGCATCGACAGGGCCGTCCGCGTGATGAAGAGGGCGAGGAACGCGCCCGGGACCGATAGCACGAGAGCGACCAGGATCGTCACCGGCTGGACGAAGTCCTTGAACAGCAGCACCAGGACGACGTAGATGCAGGCGACGCCGGTCAGCATCGCCAGGCCGAAGCTGTCGAACAGCTCGGTCATCGCCTCGGCGTCGCCGACGGTGGTCTGGACGACGCCGTTCGGCAGGTTCTTCAGGCTGGGCAACGCCAGCGCCTGCGCCTGCACCTCGCCGAGCGGCTGCTGGTTCAGCTCGATGTCGAAGTTGATGTTGCGCAAGCGGTCGTAGCGGTCGATCTTGGCCGGGCCGCTGTCGATCGCGAGCGTCGCGACGTTGCCCAGCATCACCGGACCGCGTGCGCCCGGGACCGCCAGGCGCGAGAGCAGGTCGAGGTCGGTGCGCGCCTCGGCCGGCAGCTTGACGACGATTGGGACCTGGCGCTGTGCGAGGTTCAGCTTGGCAAGGCTCTGGTCGTAGTCGCCGGCGGTCGCGACGCGCAGCGTCTCGCCGATCGCGGTCGCGGTGACGCCGAGGTCGGCGGCACGCGCCGAGTCGGGCCGCACGATCAGCTCCGGCCGGACCAGGCTCGACGTCGACGTCACGTTGCCGATGCCGCGCAGGGTGCGCAGCTCCTGCTCGACGAGCCGGGCGTGCTCGGCGAGCACCGCGCCGTCCTCGCCGGCGAGGACCAGCGTGTACTTCTCCGCCGAGCCGCCGAAGCTGACGTTGATGCGCGCGCCGGGAACGGCGACGAGGGCATCGCGCAACTGCTGCTCGACCGCCTGCTTGCGCAGGCCGCCGCGCTCTGCGCGCGGTGTCAGGTTGAGCGTCAACGTCGCCTTTCTCACCTCGGGGCTGCCGCTGCCCATGAACGGGTCGGCGCCGGTCGCGCCGCCGCCGACGGTGGTGTAGATCAGCCTGACGTGCGGATTTCTGGCGACGATCGCGCGCGCCGCCTCCGCCGTGGCGTTGGTCTGCTGGAAGGTGGCGCCGGGCGGCAGCGAGATCTGCACCTGGGTCTGGGAGAGGTCGTCGGGCGGGATGAAGCCGGTCGGCAGCAGCGGGACGAGGGCGAGCGAGCCGAAGAAGAAGATCAGCGCGCCGAGGGTCGTCACGACGCGGTGACGCAGGCACCAGCGCACCCAGACCATGTAGACCCCGATCCAGCGCCCTTCGACGTAGGGCTTCCTCGGCGGCTTGAGGATGTACGCCGACATCATCGGCGTCAGCATGCGCGCGACGACGAGCGAGAAGAAGACGGCGATCGCCGCGGTCCAGCCGAACTGGACGAAGAACTTGCCCGGCACGCCGCTCATGAAGGCGGTCGGCAGGAACACTGCGATGAGGGTGAAGGTGGTCGCGATGACCGCCAGGCCAATCTCGTCGGCCGCCTCCATCGCCGCCTGGTACGGCGGCTTGAGTCCGGAACCCCCCTGGGTGTTCGCTGCGCTCGCCCCGCCCCCCGCGGGGGTATGCCCTGCTCGGGGCGGCCCGTCGCTGGGCATGCCGAGGTGGCGCATGATGTTCTCGATCTCGACGATCGCGTCGTCGACGAGGATGCCGACGACGAGCGAGAGCGCGAGCAGGGTCACGCCGTTGAGCGTGAAGCCGAGCAGCGACATGACCCAGAACGCCGGAATGATCGAGAGCGGCAGCGCCGTCGAGGCGACCAGCGTCGCGCGCCAGTCGCGCAGGAACAGGTAAACCACCAGCACGGCGAGTGCGGCGCCCTCGATAAGCAGCACCATCGAGCCTTCGTAGTTCTGCTCGACCGGATCGACGAAGTTGAAGGCCTCGGTGATCTTGATGTCGGGGTGGCCCTTCTTGAGAGTCTCGAGCGCGGCTCGGACGCCGGTCTGGACGTCGACCTCGCCGGCGCCGCGCGTTCTCACGATCTCGAAGCCGACCACTGGCTGGCCGTTCAGGTAGGCCGCGGAGCGCTGCTCGGCGACGGTGTCGCTGACTTTCGCGACCTGGTCGAGGCGGATGCGCCGGCCGTCGCCGAGCGCGATCTCCATCTGCGCCAGCTCGGCCGCCGACTGCACGGTCGCGATCGTTCGCACCGATTGCTCGGCGCCGCCGACGTCGGTGCGGCCGCCCGACGACTCCCGCTGCGTCTGGCGCAGCGTGCGCGAAATGTCGACGGCGGTCGCGTTCAGCGCCAGCAGGCGTGCCGGGTCGAGCTCGACGCGCACCTCGCGCGTCGCGCCGCCGACCCGCGTCACAGCGCCGACGCCGCGCACGGCGAGCAGCGCGCGCGTCACCGTGTCGTCGACGAACCACGACAGCGCCTCGTCGTCCATCCGGCTCGACGCCACCGTGTAGGTGAGGATCGGCGCGCCGGCGAGGTCGAACTTGGAGATGGTCGGATCGCGCAGCTCGGCGGGCAGGTCGGAGCGGACGCGCGAGACCGCGTCGCGGACGTCGTCGACCGCCTCCTGCGTCGGCTTCTCGAGGCGGAACTCGACCGTCGTCGTCGAGACGCCGTCCTGCACCGAGGTGTAGATGTGCTTGACGCCGGAAAGCGTCGCGACCTGGTTCTCGATCTTCCTGGCAACGTCGGTCTCGAGTTGAGACGGCGACGCGCCCGGCAGCGACGCGGTGACGGTGACCGTCGGCAGGTCGATGTCCGGAAAGTTCTGGATCTTCATCGCCCGAAAGCTCATCGCGCCGATGGCGGTGAGCATGATGAAGAGCAGCACCCCGGGGATGGGGTTCTTGATCGACCAGGAGGAGACGTTGATCATGGCTTGGGCGGCGCCGCCCGTGCTTGCGACGCTGCGCCGGCGCTCATCGCCGGCGGCGAATCGACGATGCGCACGGTGTCGCCTTCGGCAAGGAATCCGCCGCCCATGGCGACGACGCGGGCGTCGGCAGGGAGCCCGCCGGTGACCTCGATGCGGTCGCCGACGCGGCGGCCGACTTCGATCTTGGCCTGCGTCACCTTGTTGTCGGGGCCGACCCGGAAGACGTAGCTGAAGCCCTCGCGCAACTGCACCGCGCTTTGCGGCAGCGTCAGTGCGCTCGCGCTGCCGGTCGCGAACTCGCCGCGCGCGAACATGCCGGCGCGGGCGCTGCCGGGCTCGGGCAGGTCGACGTAGACGATGCCGTTGCGAGTCTGCGGATCGACCGTCGGCGCGACCGTGCGCACCGTGCCGACGATCGCGGCGCCGCCCGCCGGCGTGACGGTGGCGCGCGTGCCGGCCTGGATCTGCGCCAGGTCCGCCGCTGGCACCTCGGCGCGCCACTCGAGCCGGCCCTGGCGGATCAGCCGGAACAGCTCCTGACCGGCCGGCAGGACCGCGCCGACGGTCGCGCTTCGCGACGAGATCACGCCCGCGTCGGGGGCGACGACGGCGGTCTGGCCGACCTTGATCTGGCGCGCCTGCAGCGCCGCGCGCTGGGCATCGAGGCGGGCGCGTGCGGTGCGCTCGGAGGTGACGTACTGGTTGATGGTCGCTTCGCTCAATGCGCCGGTGGCGCGCAGGCCTTTCGCGCGCTCGGCGTTGGCGGCCGCGTCGCCGAGCGTCGCTTCGGCTTCGGCGACGGCGGCGCGTGCCTGCAGCAGGTCGACCTGCATCGACTCCGGCGCGAAGGTCGCGAGGACCTGGCCGCGCTTGACGACGTCGCCGACGTTGACGCGCACCTCGGCCAGGCGAAGGCCGTTCGCTTCCGTGCCGACGCTCGCTTCCTGCCAGGCGGCGACGTTGCCGTTGGCGTTGGTCGACACCGGCATCGTCGCGCGTTGCGGCTGGGTGACGACGACGCTCAGCGCCGGCTTCGCCGGAACGACCGCCTTCTTGTCGTCGGCCGCGTTCGCGCGAACGCCGATGACCAGGGCGGCCGTCGCCGCGACGGCAAGGCCCGCCGCTGCGGACAGAAGAACTCGATGCGAGCGACGGGTCATGGCGAGGCGGGGCGAGCTGGAGAAGTGGCGGCGGTCTGCTCGTCCGCAAGCGGCGACCAGCCGCCGCCGAGCGCACGGTAGAGGGCGATCCAGGCGGCGACGCGCTCGCGGCGCAGGTCGATGAGGCTGTTCTGGGCG
>JBDSLQ010000151.1:0-6447 GCA_039916285.1 Caldimonas sp. | reverse complement strand
TGCCCGACGTGCACGAGCTGGGCAACCACCTGCAGCGGGCGATGGCGACCTTGCGCACGCTGGTCGCGCCTGCGCTCGCCGCGCCGCGCACCGAAGCTGCGGTCACGACGGCGCCGGCAGAGCCGGCCACGACGGCCGTCCCGAAGCGCCGAGCCGCCCGCGCCGCGCCGGCGCGCGCGCCACGCCAGCCGCGCTTGCGCGTGATTGCCGCGGGGGCACGCGCGACGCCGGCCAAGGCGGCCAAGACCCGCAAGCCGCGCCCGCTCGCCGCCGCGCGTTGATCGCTCCACAGCTTCCAGGAGAAACGCCATGAGACTCGTCGCCGATGTCCTGGTCGCGCTGGTCGCGTTGCTCCACGTCTGGTTCCTCGTCCTCGAGATGTTCCTGTGGGACAAGCCGCTCGGCCTGAAGACGTTCCGCCACAGCGCCGCCGAGGCGGCGGCGTCGAAGGTGCTGGCCGCCAACCAGGGGCTCTACAACGGCTTCCTCGCCGCCGGGCTCGCCTGGGGCCTCTCGCTCGGCGCGGCCGGAACGAGCGTGAAGGTCTTTTTCCTCGCCTGCGTGATCGTCGCGGGCGTCTACGGGGCCGCGACGGTGGGAAAGAAGATCCTGTTCATTCAGGCGCTGCCGGCGGCGCTCGCGCTGGCCGTGGTGCTCGCCGCCTACTGAGCTAGGCGCAAGCTCGCCGCCGAGCGCCGCGCACGCTGGGCTGCTAGAGCGGCGAGCGGATGACGCTGGCGGCGAACGCGCGAAGCGCCCGGGGCACCGGCAAGCGGAACGGAGCGCGCGCTTCGTCTTCGACGGCGACGACGCCGACGCCGCCGCGTTCAGCGCCGAGGCCGAGCACGGCCGAGATCGACCAGGCCGCGGCGGCGAAGGCGGCAATCGCGAGGATCACGAGGGCCAAGAAGACGACGCCGCTGATCCACGATGGCGTCAGCGCAGCGAAGCCGACCGCCGCCACGAACGAGGCGCTGGCAGCGCCGCTGCGCGCATTGGCGCCGAACGCGCCGTTGATCGCCATCGAGTACGCACCGACCGCGAGGAAGACGAGCGCCAGCTGGACGAAGCCCATCTCCGCGAGTGTGGAACCGAGGCCTTCGAGCATTGACATGACGCGTCCTTGAAACGGTCGTAGCGGGAACGGGGACCATTACAACGGCAAGCTCCGGGCCGGCCAGTCAGTGCCTTTCCGTCCTGCATGTAGGACGCTTTCGTAGTGCCGACGAACGGTCTGCGCAGCGCTTGTGTGCGCCGACGAGCGGTCGCCAATGGGCCGCGGCGGACCCTCAGGACTCGATCCGGCCGCGCCCGCAGCGCTTGGCGCGGTAGAGCGCGGCGTCGGCGGTCTCGACCAGGACGTCGCAGTCGACCGACGGCGTCGCGACCTGGCTGGCGACGCCGATGCTGACGCCGAGCCACGCCGACGTCGTCGAGGCGCGATGCTCGATCTTGGCGTCGATCACGCGCTGGCGGCAGCGCTCGGCGACGGCGCACGCCGCCTCGAGGTCCGCGCCGGGAAGCAGCAGCGCGAATTCCTCGCCGCCGTAGCGGGCGACCAGCTCGCCGCCGCGCCGCACCGACTCGCCGACCATGGCCGCGATCTGGCGCAGGACGGCGTCGCCGGCTGGGTGGCCGTAGTGGTCGTTGTATTCCTTGAAGTGATCGACGTCGATCATGAGCAGGCCGATCGGCCCGTGGCGCCGCGCAGCGCGCTGCCATTCCGCCTTCAGCGTCTGGTCGAAGAGACGCCGGTTGCCCACCTCGGTGAGCGCATCGGTCGTCGAGAGCCGGGTCAGCTCCTCGTTCAGGCGGAGCAGCTCGAGGGCGTTGTTCTTCTTCTCGGTGATGTCCTGGAACGCGCCCAGCAGGCGCACCGGCCGGCCATCGTCGCAGACCGCGAGGCCCTGCACGCGCACCCAGCGCGGGTGACCCTTGGCGGTGACGAAAGGAAGCTCGAGGTCCCACGCCGTGCCATCGCGCGCACCCGCCTCGATCGCCGCCAGCAGGGACGGCCGGCCTTCGGGCGGGTAGTGGTTCATCGCGTCGTCTAGGCGCGGCGTCGGCCCCGGCTCGAGCTCGTGGATGCGAAAGACCTGCTCGGTCCAGTCGTAGCGCATCGTCGTCAGGTCGAGCTCCCAGCCGCCGATGTTGGCGAGCTCGCCGGTGCGGCGCAGCATCTCCGCGCTGCGCTGCACGGCCGCCTCGATGCTCTTGCGGCGCGTGAGGTCCATGTGGGTGCCGGTCATGCGCACGGGCGTGTCGAGGCCGTCGCGCTCGACGACCTTGCCGCGGCTCAACAGCCAGACCCAGTGGCCGGCCTTGTGGCGAACCCGGAACTCGCACTCGTAGGCCGCGCTCTCGCGCCGGAAGTGCGCCTCGATCGACGAGATGAGCCGTTCGGCGTCGTCGCGGTGGACGATGTCGCGCCAGATCGAGCCGGAATCGCCGAGCTCGCCGGGCGAATAGCCGAGCTGGCGCCGGACGACCTCGTTGTGGTTGAAGCGATCGTTGCGGACATCCCAGTCCCACAGGCCCAGGTCCGCGCCTTCGAGCGCCAGCTCGAGCTGCTCGGCGGTACGGCGCCGCTCGCGCTCGGCGCTCGCCTCGAGCAGCGCATAAGACTTGCGGCGCCACTGGCCGCGGTAGAGGCCGAAGGCGACGCCGGCGCCGAGCAGCGCGAAGAAGGTGAGGTCGGCGAGGGCTTGCTTCCGCCACGGCGCGAACAGCTCCGGGATGGCGCGGCTGACGGCGATGACGAGGGGCTTGTCCATCGCCAGCGACGGTGGCGCGATCTGGCTGAGCGCCGTCATGCGCTGCTCACTCGAGCCGCCGATCGCGCCGATCACGATCGGCGTGGCGCCGGCTTCGCCGCGAAGGTTTCCCATTGCCGCGAACGACGGATGCGGACCACCTTCGATGCGGCGCGGGTCCTCCGGCATCGTCACGAACACCTTGCCGTCGCCGTGGCCGATCGACACCCACATGTCGGGCGCGTACAGCACCGAGCGCATCAGCACCTTGAAGTATTCCGGCTCGAGGGCTGCGGCAACGGCGCCGGCGAAGGCGCCGTTGGGCGCGCGGATGGCGCGAACGAAGACGACGGTGTAGCTGCCGAGCGCGGTCTTCAGTGGCGCGGCGACGTGCAGCGTCGCATCGCCGCCCTGGTCGCGCGCGGTGCGGAAGTAGTCGCGGTCGGCGAAGTCGCGGCCGAGGAGGGCGCCGACGCTGCTCGCGACCACCGTTCCGTCGGCGTCGAGGAGGGCCATCGAGCGCACGCCCGGAATGGCGTCGCTGAGAGCCTTCAGGCGAATCGAGAGCAGGGTCGAGACGCTGTGCACGGGCGTCGCCAGGTACTCCTCGCGAACGCTGGCCAGGGCGCGGTTCATGCCGTCGAGCTGCTGGCCGACGTTCTCGTCGACGACTCGCGCCTGGACACGCAGGCGGTCGCGCTCGGTCGCATCGAGCGCTGCATGGGCGTTGAACCGCGACCAGCCGATCAGGGCGCCGACGACCGCGAGGGCGACCAGGAGGGCGATCCACTCGGCCGTGAACTGGCGCGCGAAGCGAAGCTCGCGGTCGCTTGCGGCAGTGGCCGCGCGTTCAGCGCCGGGGGCGCGATCGCTTCCCGGCGCGGGCGCCGCCGTCAGACGTGTCAGGAGCAGCTCCGGATCGGAGAGCGCGGCCGCTCCGGATTCGACCGGGCTCGTCACCGCTTGCTCTCGGCAGTGGCCGATCGATCCGCGCTCATGCAGGATCATCGGCACCGCCCCGCGGAAGTGAAGCGGTGGCGCCGTGCACGATTCGCCGGAAGGAGCTGGATGGATTTACAGTCCGGTCGTCGTCTCCCCGAGGCGCAAGCCCTCTTCGCAGCCGCTCGATGTCCACCCCCGTCCGCGACCGTGCCAGCCCCGGGTCGCTCTTCGCCAGCCTGAACGTGGCCCAACGACGGGCGGCGGGATTCGGCATCGATGACGACAACCAGGGTGCGGCGCCGATCGGACCGCTCCTGATCGTCGCCGGCGCGGGATCGGGCAAGACGCTGACGCTGGCGGCGCGCGTCGCCCGGCTCGTCCTCGCCGGTGCCGACCCGAACCGGGTCCTCCTCCTGACGTTCTCGCGCCGCGCCGCGATCGAGATGGAGCGCCGCGTCGGCCGCGTCCTCCACGAAGCGCTCGGCCTGGCCTCCCTGCAGCAGGCGCCGCGGCTGGCGTGGTGCGGCACCTTCCACAGCGTCGGCGCGCGCCTGCTGCGCGGCGTGGCGGCGCGGATCGGCCTCGACGAATCGTTCACCGTCGACGACCGCGCCGACTCCGAGGACCTGATGCACCTGCTGCGCCAGCGTCTCGGCCTGGCGAGCGGCGCGCGTCGCTTTCCGCAGAAAGGCACCTGCGTGGCGATCTACTCGCGCGCCGTCAACGCGAGGAAGTCACTCGCCGACGTGCTCGCCAAGACCTTTCCCTGGTGTTGCGACCACGAGCAGTCGCTCGGCCGCCTGTTCGCCGCTTACGAAGGCGAGAAGCAGGCGCAGCGGGTGCTCGACTTCGACGACCTGCTCGTCTGGTGGGCCGAGGCGATGGCCGATCCGCTCGTCGGCGCGCAGATCGCCTCGCGCTTCGACCACGTTCTCGTCGACGAGTACCAGGACACGAACCGGCTCCAGGCCGAGATCGTCCACCGCCTGCGCCCGGACGGGACCGGCCTCACCGTCGTCGGCGACGACGCCCAGTCGATCTATTCGTTCCGCGCCGCCGAGGTGCGCAACATCCTCGATTTCGCCGCGCGCTTCACGCCCGCGGCGACGGTGCTCACGCTCGAGCAGAACTACCGGTCGACGGCGCCGATCCTGGCCGCGTCGAACGCGGTCATCGCCCTGGCCGCGGAGCGCCACGCCAAGCAGCTCTGGAGCGAGCGTGCGGCGAGCGAGCGGCCGGCGCTGGTCTGGGTCGACGACGAGGCGGCCGAAGCGTCATGGGTCGCCGAGCGCATCCTGGCGCTGCGCGAGTCGGGGCTGGCGCTGCGAAGCCAGGCGGTGCTCTTTCGCAGCGCCCAGCACAGCAACGCGCTCGAGCTCGAGCTGGCGCGGCGCGACATCCCGTTCGTCAAGTACGGCGGCCTTCGCTTCCTCGACGCGGCGCACGTCAAGGACGTGCTCGCCGTGCTCCGCTTCGCCGCCAACCCGCGCGGCCAGCGCGCCGGTCTTCGTGCGCTCCAGCTCGTGCCCGGCATCGGCGCGGCGACCGCGGGCCGGCTCGTCGCCGCGCTCGCCGAGACCGACGACCCGGCGGCGCGGCTGCTCGAGTTCACCGTCACGCCGGCAGTCGCGCCGGCATGGTCGGCGTTCGCGGAGATGTTCGCCGCCTTGCGAGCGGCCGGCTCGCCCTGGCCGGGGGAGCTCGCCGAGGTCGAGCGCTGGTACTTGCCGATCCTCGAACGCCTGCACGACGACGCCGCGCCGCGCGCCGCCGACATCGCCCATCTGGTCCGACTGGCTGGCGGCTATCCGTCGCGCGCGCGCTTCCTCACGGAGCTGGCCCTCGATCCGCCGGCGGCGACGAGCAACGAGTCGGGGCCGGGCGGCGACGACGAGGATTACCTGGTCCTGTCGACCATCCACTCGGCCAAGGGGCAGGAATGGAGCGCGGTCTCGCTGCTGCGCGTCGTCGACGGCTGTCTGCCGTCGGACATGGCGACCGGGACGACCGCCGAGATCGAGGAGGAGCGACGCCTGCTCTACGTCGCGATGACGCGCGCGCGCCATCACCTTCACCTGCTCGTGCCGCAGCGCTTCTACGTGACGCAGCAGTCGCCGCGAGGCGACCGCCACGTCTATGGCTCGATCAGCCGCTTTCTGCCGACGGAGCTGCACGAGCTCTTCGAGGACGTCGTGCCGACAGGCAGCGGTGCGGCCGACGCGCGTGTCGTCGGTGGCGCGGTTTTCGCAGCGAGCGCTGGCGTCGCCACTCGCGTGCGCTCGCGCTGGGCGTGAAACCCAGTGTGCTCAGGCTTTGTCGATGGCGCCCTTGACCTTTTCCTTGACGTCGCCGTACGTTGCCTGCGCCTTGCCGGCCGTCTTGTCGACCTTGCCCTCGCCCTGGAGCTGGCGATCGCCGAGCGCCTTGCCGGTGGTTTCCTTGACGGCGCCCTTGGCCTGCTCGACGCGGCCCTTGACTTGATCCTTGTTCATGCTGTCCTCGCTTTCGGTTGTTGCTGCGGAATCGATGCAGCGAGTGCGTTCCCGCGACGTCGATGGGCCACTGTCGCCGCGGCGGCGTTCGCGATCTGTCGGCAGGTGCAGGCGGCGCGCGTAGGACGGGGCCGGCGCGGCATCAGCCCGGCGCTTCGGCCTTGAGAGCGCCGCGGATGTTGAGCGCGGCGAGGCAGAACTGCAACGCGATCAGCGCCCACGCGCCGGTGTGCCAGCCCCAGGCGATCCACAGCGCATTG
>JBDSLQ010000150.1:0-5782 GCA_039916285.1 Caldimonas sp. | reverse complement strand
CCGGCAAGGTGATCACCGTCATCGGCCCGAACGGCGCCGGCAAGTCGACCCTGCTCAATTCGCTGATGGGCGTGCTGCCCTCGCGCGGCACGATCGAGTACGACGGCAAGCCCATCAACCTCACTTCGCTCGAGGAGCGCGTCTTTCTCGGCATGGCGCTGGTGCCCGAGAAGCGCGCCTTGTTCTCGACCTTGTCGGTCGGGGACAACCTGCTGCTGGGCGCCTATCGACAGGTTCGCTTGGGCCACAAGGACAGCGCCAAGTCGCTAGACGAGGTCTTCATGCTGTTCCCGCGACTGCGCGAGCGGCGAGCGCAGCTCGCCGGCACCCTCTCGGGCGGCGAGCGGCAGATGCTCGCCGTCGGCCGCGCCTTGATGGGCAAGCCCCGCCTCCTGATGCTCGACGAGCCGAGCCTGGGCCTGGCCCCGCTTGTCGTGCGCGACATCTTCGCGACCATCGCCGCCCTGCGCGCGACCGGCGTGACGATCCTGCTCGTCGAGCAGAACGCGCGCGCCGCGCTCGAGGTCGCCGACTACGGCTACGTGCTGGAGATGGGCGAGATCGCCCTCGAAGGGCCTGCCGAGGACCTCGCCAAGGACCCGCGCGTCATCGAGACCTACCTCGGTACCGCGCGCAAGAAGTGATCAGCCCGCGGTCGCGACCGGCCTGTCGCGCAGCGCCGGAAAGACCTCGACCAGCGGGCGCGTCTCCGGCAGCACGTAGATCACGCCACCCGCCTGGGCGAAGCTCGGCCAGGCGACGCTGTCGTAAAAGGAGGCCGGCACGTTGATGCACCCGTAGGAGATGCGATGCTCGGCCGGATCGGGCGACTCGAGGCGCTCGAGGCGGCGCTCGCTCTTCACGTTCGCGCGCACGCGATGCATCGAGACAGCGGCGTCGTAGTCGACCCAGATCACATCCTCCCCGCCCAGGTTCTTGCCCGGCTCCGAAACGAAGCGGCCGGCGGGCGTCGTGCGCTCTTCCGGGCGCACCGCGGCAATGGGCTTGTCGCCGATGCCGGGCTCGGAGTCGTCGCCCCGGGCCAGGCCGAGAAGCACCGGCGAGGCACCGATCAGGCGCCCGCTCGGCGCGAACACGTAAAGGCGCGCCTGGGCCTTGTCGATCAGCGCGAACGGGCGGTCGCGATGGTCCGCGGTCGCGACGACCCAATCGGCAAGACGGCGCGCGTCGTCGCCGGCAAGGGCGGTGCCGAAGTCGGCGCGCGCGGGCGCCGCAAGCACTGCCCGCGTTGCGACGGAAACGGCGACGTTGCTCGATCGGCTTTCGAGCCCTTGGTAGGCCGCGCCGCAGGCAAGAACGACCAGCAGCGCAGCGAGCGCCCACGGCGCCGCGCGGCGACGGGGAAGCGCAAGATCTTCAGTAGTGGGTTCGTTCATGCGTGGGTCTCTGCGCTTGGCAATCGCCGCGCCCGGCCACGGGGCATCCTCCGCACCGCCTCCGCCCTCTCAGTGCCCGCCCCATACCTCGTCGGCGACCTCGACGACAAGGCGCAGCTTGGCGCGCTGCGCTTCGACGGCGATCGCGTTGCCATGGACGGTGCTCGAGAAGCCGCACTGCGGCGAGATGCAGAGCTGCTCGATCGGCACGAACCGGGCCGCCTCGTCGATGCGCCGCTTCAGGTCATCCTTAGATTCGAGCTCGCCGAGCTTGGTCGTCACCAGCCCGAGGACGACGGTCTTGCCCTTGGGCAGGAAGCGCAGCGGCCTGAAGTCGCCGGAGCGCGCGTCGTCGTACTCGAGGAAGTAGCCGTCGACCTGCAGCTCGGAGAGCAGCGCTTCGGCTACCGGCTCGTAGCCGCCCTGCGCCGCCCAGGTGCTCTTGAAGTTGCCCCGGCACAGGTGGACGGCGAGCGTCATTCCTTCGGGCTTCTGGGCGACGACGCGGTTGATGAAGGACGCGTAGCGGTGCGGCAGCTCGTCGGGGTCGTCGCCTCGCGACCGCGCCGCCTCGCGCATCTTGTCGTCGCACAGGTAGGCGAGGTTGGTGTCGTCCATCTGCACGTAGCTGCAGCCGGCGGCAGCGAGCGAGCGCAGCTCGTCGCCGTAGGCGTCGGCGACGTCCTGGTAGAACGGCTCGAGGTCGGGGTAGTGCTCGCTGCTGATGCCGGCGCGGCCGCCGCGGAAGTGGAGCATCGTCGGCGACGGGATCGTCACCTTCGGGGTGCGCCCGGGGCCGACCTGCGAATGCAGGTACTCGAAGTCGGCGCGCTGGATGTCCTTGACGTGGCGCACCTTGTCGACGACGCGCATCACCGGCGGCGCGAGCTCCTCGCTGCCATCGGGCTTGCGGATCGTCACGGGGATGCCGGTCATGACACCGCCGAGCTGGGCCAGGAAGTCGATGTGGAAATAGGTGCGCCGGAACTCGCCGTCGGTGACGCTCCTGAGGCCGACGTCTTCCTGGAACTTCACGATCTCCGCGATCGCATCGTCCTCTACCACTCGCAACTGCGCGGCCGAGATCTGGTCGCGCGCCTTTTGCTCACGCGCCTCGAGCAGGCGCTTGGGGCGCAGGAAGCTGCCGACGTGATCGGCGCGGAATGGGGGGTGGGTGCGCAAACTCATCGAGGCATCCATTTCGAAAAGATGAGTTTGACAGGGACCGATGGCCTTGTTGCCCTGTCCGGGGATGTCGCTGACGCGGCAGGCTATGCGATCGCATACCACCGGGCTTCGGCCCATCTCGAGCCGCCCTTGCAAGCTCGGGCTGGTCTGCACGTGGCTCACGACTCGCAAGATCCTCGGCGTAAGGCGAGAAGATCAGCGGAACGAGGTACTCGTCGTAGAGCCTCGGGATCGAGCCGGCGAAGACCTTCTCGGGGCCGGACCTCTCGGGTTCCCCCGCTCTCGCCGCTGCCGGCGCGAGCCGCGGTGGCGGGGCCTCAAGAGTTCGCGAGTTTGAAGTAGCGCGCCTCGAGCGCCTTGGCGCTGGTCAGGCGAAGCCTGACGAGCACCCGCTCCCAGAACGTCAGCGGCTGGATAGTTCCGCTCGGCAGGACCAGCACCGCGCCGAGGATCGGCTCGTCTTCGATTCGGGATTCCTTGTACTCGCGCGTCTCGCTCATGCTGGCTCCTGGAACGCTCTGACCGAGCTGTTTTTCCAATGTAACAGAGTGTTTTCACAGCGCCAGACCGCTTGTCGGATCGTCACATCATCCTGGCCAGCACGACGAGCGCATAGATGATGAAGGCGATCCAGGACCGTGAAGAGGAGCGTTCGCGCCTTGAGCAGCCCGGTGCCACTGATGTGGACGAGCGCGTGCGCAGGCGCGCATAGAAGTAGACCGCGGCGCAGGCCACGGTGAGCGGCGTCGAGATGCCGGCAATGAGCGCGATCAGAACCACCGCCGCGAGCGGCGCGACGTTTTCGACCGCGTTCACGTGCGCCCGGTTGGCGCGGTATACCCACGGCGGCAGCGGCGAATTCGGCGCCTCCTTGTAGCCCTCGTCGGTGAGCATGCCGCGCGATGTCACGTAGCCGATCACGTCCGGGATCCAGAGGACCCCGGTGAGGATGGCGGTGCCGGACGCGGCTGTCGAAACGTTTCGGGTCGCCTCTGCTCGGGGGTTCTCCCGGCTGCCGGCGCGGGGACGCCGCGCCGAAACTAGCCGGATGCAACTTCGGCTCGAGGGCGTGAGCAAGCACTGGGGCACGGCAAAGGCGGTCGACGGCGCGAGCTTTTCGACCGAATCCGGCAAGTTGGTCGTCCTGCTCGGACCCTCGGGTTGCGGCAAGTCGACGACGCTGCGGATGATCGCCGGCCTCGACGCGCCGAGCGAGGGGCGCATCCTCATCGACGGTCGCGACGTCACCGCCGTCGCACCGGCCGAGCGTCGCATCTCGATGGTCTTTCAGTCGTATGCGCTCTTCCCGCACCTGAGCGTCGCCGAGAACATCCTGTTCGGGCTCAAGGTGCGGCGCGAGCCCGCCGCCGAGCATGCGCGCCGCCTCGGGCGCGTCGCCGGACTGCTAGGCCTGACCGACCTGCTCGAGCGCAAGCCCTCGCAGCTTTCGGGCGGGCAGCAGCAGCGCGTCGCCCTCGGCCGCGCGATCATCGCCGAGACCCCCGTCTGCCTGATGGACGAACCGCTGTCGAACCTCGACGCGCAGCTGCGCCAGGAAATGCGGCGCGAGATCCGGGCGCTGCAGCAACAGCTCGGCATGACCATGGTCTACGTCACCCACGACCAGACCGAGGCGATGAGCATGGCCGACCAGGTCGTCCTGCTGCGCGCGGGAAGGATCGAGCAGGACGCGGCGCCGGCCGACCTTTACGCGCGGCCGGCGACGGTGTTCGCGGCGCGCTTCATCGGCACGCCGCCGATGAACATCATCGCCGCGCCGGGTCGCCCCGATCTCAAGCTCGGGGTCCGGCCCGAGCACGTTCGCGTCGTCGCCGACGGCGGCGTGGAGGCGGTCGTGCAGAGCGCGGAATACCTCGGTGCCGATACCGTGGTCACGTGCTCGACGTCGTCTGGCGGCATGCTCGGCGACACGATCGCCGCGCGCCTGCCCGGCCGCTTCGACATCGCCGAAGGCACGCGCCTTCGCCTCGGCTGGGCCGCCGGGGACAGCCACTACTTCGACCACGCAACCGCGCGCCGGCGCGGCGACATCGTTCCCCATCCCGTCTGATCGATCCAAGGAGACATGCAATGAAGACAGCACTGGGCATCGCCCTCATGGCCGCGGCGATTGCCGCCGCCGCGCCGGCCGTGGCGCAGAAAGTCACCGAGATCAACTTCTACTACCCGGTCGCCGTCGGCGGCCCGGTGACGAAGACGATCGACCAGATGGCGGCCGACTTCGCCAAGGAGAATCCCGACGTCAAGGTCAACCCGATCTACTCGGGCACCTACCAGGAAAGCATCGTCAAGGCGCTGACGGCGACCAAGAGCGGCAAGCCGCCGCAGCTCGCCGTGCTGCTCTCGACCGACATGTTCTCGCTCATCGACGAGGACGCGATCGTGCCGGTCGACGACATCGCGAAGAGTGCCGACGACAAGAAGTGGCTCGACGGCTTCTACAAGAGCTTCATGATGAACAGCCGCACCGGCGGCAAGACCTGGGGCGTTCCGTTCCAGCGCTCGACGATCGTCCTATATTGGAACAAGGACGCGTTCAAGGAGGCCGGCCTCGACCCCGACAAGGGTCCCGCGAGCTGGGACCAGATGGTCGAGTACGCGAAGAAGCTGACCAAGGCCGACGCCAGCGGCAACGTTACCCAGTGGGGCGTGAAGATCCCGTCGTCGGGATTCCCGTACTGGCTGTTCCAGGGCCTGACGACGCCGAACGACGTGTTGCTGATGAACGACGCCGGCACCGAGACTTACTTCGACAAGCCGGCGGTGATCGAGGCGCTGCAGTTCTGGGTCGATCTGTCGGCCAAGCACAAGGTCATGCCGGCCGGCGTGATCGAGTGGGGAACGACGCCGAAGGACTTCTTCGAGAGGAAGGCGGCGATGATCTGGACGACGACCGGCAACCTCACCAACATCCGCGCCAACGCGGGCTTTCCGTTCGGCGTCGCGATGCTGCCGGCGAAGAAGCACCCGGGCAGCCCGACCGGCGGCGGCAACTTCTACGTCTTCGCCAAGACGACGCCGGCCGAGCAGCAGGCGGCGCTGCGCTTCATCAAGTGGGCGACGGCGCCGCAGCGCGCGGCGCAATGGAGCATCGCCACCGGCTACGTCGCCGTCACCCCGGCGGCGTGGGACACGCCGGAGATGAAGAAGTACGCGCAGGATGTGCCGCAGGCGCT
>JBDSLQ010000149.1:0-4771 GCA_039916285.1 Caldimonas sp. | reverse complement strand
CGTCGGTTATGCCTGATGACCATAGCGAGGTGGTCCCACTCCTTCCCATCCCGAACAGGACAGTGAAACGCCTCTGCGCCGATGATATTGCGGGTTCCCGTGTGAAAGTAGGACATCGTCAGGCTATCAATACCTTGAAGGCCTCCGTCTAACAGACGGAGGCCTTTTTTATTGGCTTAACGCATTGATGCTCGCACGTCTCCAACGATCGATAGTGGCGACGCTGCTCGTTCTCACGCTGACAGCGGTTGCGCTTGGCCTTGTACTCGGGCTTCCGTGGCTACCCCTAGCATGGGTAGCGATCGTGCTGCTCGGCTATACCGGAATGCTCGCAATTGAATTCGCGTGGCTGCGCGGTTCGTACGCTATCAATGATCCGACGCGACCCCGCCTCGCCGAGCTCGTTCGGGCGTGGGCTACCGAGGTCGCCGCCGCACCGCGCGTCTTCCTGTGGCGCCAACCGTTCCGGTCGCTGAGCGAGCCCGACCATCTGCCGACGCCCGCAAGGGGGCACCGCGGCGTCCTCTTCGTCCACGGCTTCTTCTGCAACCGCGGCATCTGGAACCGCAGCCTGCGGCTGCTGCGCCGGGACAACGTCCCGTTCGTTGCGATCAACCTCGAGCCGATCTTCGGGTCGATCGACGGCCATGGGCCGACGATCGCCGGTGCCGTCGCCCTCTTGCAGCGGGCGACAGGGCTCGCCCCGGTGGTCGTCGCGCACAGCATGGGCGGATTGGCTGTGCGCGCATGGCTTGCCAAGCAGCCCGATTCGCCGGTGCATCACGTCGTGACGATCGCATCGCCGCATGCCGGCACCCGGCTTGGCGCGGGACGCCGCGTCCGGGGCGCGAACATCCTACAAATGCGTGTCGGCAGCGACTGGCTGGCGCAACTCTCCCAAAGCGAGTCGGCGGCTTCGCGGGCGCACTTCACGTGCTTCTGGAGCCATTGCGACAACATCGTCTTTCCCACCTGCAGCGCGACGCTCCCCGGGGCGGACAACCGACATCTCGCCGTAACGCCGCACGTCCACATGGTCGACCACCCGGCCGTGCTCAAGGAGGTTCTTCGCATCGTCGCCAAGACGAGTTGAGACGCGCGCCCCTGAAGCGGGCCGAGCCCGCGCCGACATGCGATCCGTCCGGGGCGACGACGCGTCAGTCGGCGTCGATCTCCACCATCAGCTTCAGCACCGCGGAGGGCGACAGGTTCAGGAAAGACGCGATCACCCCGAGATCATCGGGAACCGCAGCGTTCTCCCAACCGCCGGCCGTGTGGCGGGCCAGGCGAGAGCCAAGGGGCGACGGCCCGCGCGCCGCCCTAGCTGCCTGCGGATCCTGACTCGTCTGGGCGAGAAGCAAAGTCAGCCGCCAGTCTGCGACGAGTGCCTGCTGGAGCTCATCGAGCCCGATGCGGAGGATGCTGCGCTGGGCGACGTTCGAGCGCCGCGTCCGGTCGGCCTCCTGCAGCGCGCGGATGCGCAAGGGCTCAGGGGATCGCCACCCATCATCTCGCCAATGCTGTTCGCGTCGGTGCGCCCCTCGTTCGCGCGCGCAACGCGTCGAGCGCCTCGACGGTTTCTCGCACAGCACCGGAATCCGGGCGCGCCTGAAGTGGATGGTCCACGCAGCCAGGTCGACCAGAGGGCGGATCACATTGCTAGCGGACGTATCGAGGTCAGCGCGTCACAGCGCCAGAACCCGGCCTTCGGACGCAGCCACGCGCCCGTCGAGGAGCGACTCGTATGTCGCCCGCACCGCGTCACGCCCGCTCGCCGAGACGACGCGAAGCCACGGTGACCGCGCATCGGCGACCCGTTCGATGAAGCCTTGCCACGCCGCTGCCAGTCGTTCCTGCAGCTCGACGGCGCCCCATTCCGCGACACGCTTCTTGATCTGCGCCGGCGCGAAGAACAACACCGGTCGCGGCCCGGGCAAGCTCTTGCCGCCGCCGAGCGCTTGCCAGTGGGTGCCGCCGACCGAGCAACTGTAGGCAAGCTGCTCGCCCCAGTGGCCGTGCACGGTGGCCCGCAGCGCCGCGTCGCCGCTCATGTCGACGTAGACGGCGCGCCCGCCGGGCGGCAGCGTCGTCACCTCGGCGTAGACGATGACCTCGTCGTAGCAGCCGAGGCCGCGCGTGAACGCCGCATTCGCCGCCGAGGTCAGGCCGACGACCTTCGCCACGTCAGGCCCGCCACGGCGCCGGGCCAGGCAGTAGCCTAGGCCGAAGGCGGTCTTGCTCGAGGCGCTCGAGAGCAGGATCGTCGTGGCCCCGAAGAAGGCGTTGTCGGCAAGAAAGTCGTCGATCAGGAACGAGGTGATGAAGAGCGGCTTCAGCAGCGCGGTGAGTGCCTCTTCTTCGGGGCGGTAGGTGGCGTCCGCGCTGCACCGCAGGTACCGGTTGTAGACCTCGGGCAGTTCGCGGCGATGCGGCGCAGCGTCGAAGAACCCTTCGGCGATCACACGCGCAGGCGCGAGGACGACCTCGTCCGCCATCGGCCAGTAGCCGTAGAACCGTTCGCCGACGTCGATGCCGTCGACGAGCGATTCGCTGACGGTCGCGTAGCCCCAGACCGGGATGCAGCCCGTCGCCGCGTCGCCGGTCGGGAAGAAATCCCAGTAGTGCATCGATTCGCCGAATGCGCCGTAGGTGACGTTGTTGGCGGTGAGGGCGAACAGATCGATGCGCAGCCGCGCCTGCCCGGGCGCGAGCGGTACCGCCGGTGTGTCGCGCCAGTGCGTGCGGCGCAGATCGCTGCGGCCGACGGCAAACATCGTCGTCATAGGATGATCGCCATCTTGCGCTCGAACAAGGGATCTTTCATGGTGACATTCCCCGGCAATGTGCAGCTTTCGTCGCTCGGGCTCGGCACCTGGCGGATGGGCGAGGAGGCCGCGCGCCGGCCGCTGGAGATCGCGGCCCTGCGCAGCGCGCTCGAGATGGGCTGGCGGGTGATCGACACCGCCGAAATGTACGGCGAGGGCGGCGCCGAGGAGGTCGTCGGCGCGGCACTCGCGACCGCGCTGCGAAGAAGCTCGCTGACGCGCGACGAGGTGTTCATCGTCAGCAAGGTCTATCCGCACAACGCCACGTCCAGCGGAACGGTCGCGGCCTGCGAGCGCAGCCTGGCCCGGCTCGGCCTCGATCACCTCGACGCCTACCTGCTGCACTGGCGCGGCAGCGTGCCCCTGCAGGAAACGGTCGATGCCTTCGAAACCCTGCGCTCGCGCGGCCGCATTCGGCACTGGGGCGTCAGTAATTTCGACGTCGACGACATGGAAGAGCTTCTGGCGGTGCGCGGCGGCGAGCGCTGCGCGACCAACCAGATCTACTACTCGCTCAGCGAGCGCGGCCCGGCCTTCCGTCTGGTGCCGTGGTTGCACGAGCACGGCATGGCGACGATGGCGTACTCGCCCATCGATCAAGGCGCCCTGGCGCGCAACGCGGCCCTGCGTGCGCTCGCGACGAGGCGCGGCGCGACGCCCGCGCAGCTGGCCCTCGCCTGGCTGGTATCCCAGCCAGGCGTGATGGCCATCCCCAAGGCGGCAAGTGAGCAGCATCTGCGCGAGAACCTCGCGGCGTCGACGCTGACGCTCACGCCCGCCGACCTTGGCGAGCTCGACGCCGCGTTCCGGCCGCCGAAGCGCAAGGTGCCGCTGACGATGCGCTGACGCGGCCCACGGAACGGCCCGTCAGAGCCGGCGCACCCTGTCTGTGCAGGCGGCCCGCCAGCTCTCCGTCGACGTAGAGCGCGCATTCGGGCGCACCTGCTTCGGCGTGGAACTCGAAGCGGGGATCGGCTGACGGCTCCGTGCTGACGCAGGCTCCGCCCGGCGCCAGCGCCGCTGCGCGTCGCGCCAGTGCTGCGCTCGCCACGAGCAACGAGCCGGCGGCGAGGCGACGACCGGCATCGCTGACGGGACGGGCCACGAGCGCAGGGGGCCAAAGAGGTCTTTCTTCAGGCTCGACATGGTGACTCCTCGTCGCGCGAAGGCAGCAGGGCCGCCCTTCGCATCAGGGGATGCGTTGTTTGATCGAAAGCGCCGCGACGGCGATCGGGTGACGGGACGCGAACATCGTGGTGTGGTCTTGCATGGGATCTCCTCGAGTAGACAGGGCGGACAGAAAGTAAAACGGCCCCTTGCAGTGCTGCAACCCGGGCCGTGGAGGACGTCTTCACGAAGACGTTCGGTGCGGCGTTACCCGGGCGGTGCCCCATCGGCACCCATGACGTTCGACGGCACGACGACACGGCCTGCCGAAAGGCGGGGCGGTGCGCTGATCGATGCGTTGATGCGGAACAGGGAAGCTCCTGATGTGGTGGAACGCGGGGTGTCGTCGAGGCGGCTCGACTTGGCGCAACGAAGCGGCAGCGGCGCCGACCGAGCTACTGGAACGCGACCTCGGCAAAGCTGCGCAGCTTTCTGCTGTGCAGCTGGTCGACGCCCGCCTCGCGCAGAAGCTCGATCGCGCGCACGCCGATGCGCAGGTGCTGGTCGACGCGCTCGCGGTAGAAGTGGTTCGCCATCCCCGGTAGCTTGATCTCTCCGTGCAGCGGCTTGTCGCTGACGCAGAGCAGCGTCCCGTACGGAACCCGGAAACGAAAGCCGTTGGCAGCGATCGTCGCGCTCTCCATGTCGAGGGCAATCGCCCGGCTCTGGCTGAAGCGGCGCTCGGGCGTGCTGAGCGCGTGCCGCGACGGCAGCAGCTCCCAGTTGCGGTTGTCGGTGCTGGCGACGGTGCCGGTGCGCATGATCCGCTTCAGCTCGTA